>NZ_JAFMOZ010000139.1:0-155080 GCF_019049615.1 Rahnella sp. BCC 1045
GCTTTTTCATAGGGGCTGACTTAAATCAGTGCTGAGCTGCCGTTTTCACCGCGCGCAGGATCACGAATTTCTGGTTGGTGGCGATAGTGGTGCAGTTGCCAAACAGACGACGCAGCTTCTGGTAGTAATCCAGATGACGGTTGCCCACGATACGCAGTTCACCGCCGGTTTGCAGACAACGTTTTGCGTCGCAGAACATGCGCCACGCGGTGTCATCGCTGATAACCGTGCCCTGATGGAACGGCGGGTTACACAATACGGCGTGAAGGGTTTCGCGTTCAACTCCGGCCAGCATGTTGTTCACTTCGAAATGACAACGGCTGACATCCTGCGGCAAATTGTTTTCGACGTTAATCCGGCTCGATTCCACCGCCATATAAGACTCATCGACGAACAGCATTTCAGCATCCGGGTTCAGCGCCAGCGCGGTCATGCCGATTACGCCGTTGCCGCAGCCCAGATCTGCCATGCGGCCTTCGATGCCTTCCGGCAAATGCTGCATGAAGAAGCGCGCGCCGATATCCAGCCCGCCGCGTGAGAACACGTTCGCATGGTTGGAGATACGGAACTCACTGTCATCCAGCGCCCATTCGGAAATCACCGGTTCAGCGGTTTGCGCAGGCAACGTTGCTTCGCAATGGATCAGACGGGCTTTTTTCCACGCCAGACTGGTTTTGGTCGGGCCGAGGATTTTCTCGAACAGCTGCAAGGTCGAGGTGTGAATATCACGGGCTTTGGCACCGGCGATAATCTGGGTGTCCGGCGTGACGACTTCACGCAGCGCCAGCAGTTGTTGTTCCAGCAGCGCCAGCGTTTTTGGCACTTTGATGATGACCAGACCCGGATTGATCGGCAACGGCACCAGACTGCTTTGCGCCGCCACGCTGTCTTCGTCAAAACCGTTAATGCGCAGGTTATGGCGCATCGCCAGCTGGCTCATGAAAGAATCATTGATGCTGGTCGGATTGTATGGCTGCAAGGCGCAGGCCAGCGTGCCAAACGCATCGTTAAAAATCAGCAGCGGACGGCCGTTGAGCGCGCCGGTGTTCAGGTTTTGCAGCAGATACTCATCAGCCGCTTCCCATGCCTGCAACTGCGTTGCCGCTTCTTCCAGCGGATAACGTTCCAGACGCAGTTGCAATAACTGACCACCTGTTTCGGTTTCAAATTGGCTCATTGGCCCTCCTCAATATTCAATTTGCGCTGTTTATCCCTTAATTTGGTCTATCAGTAAAACGTTTTTTCAGTTAAAAAGGGGTTTATCTGCCGGACTGGCGCGATCGTAACGAAAACCCCGCTTACCGGTATGGCATCTTTTCCCCGTCAATAAGAGACAAAGCAAACAGTTATGCCTGAATTGACCTATCTGCAAGGCTATCCCGAGAATCTTCAGGCTCAGGTGCGCCAGTTAATCGAACAGGAACGTTTAGGTAAAGTGTTGCTGACGCGATACCCCGAGCCGCACGAGCTGACCACTGACAAATCGCTCTATCAGTATACGCTGGACCTGAAAAACCAGTTTTTGCGCAGTTCGTCGCCGTTAAGCAAAGTGGCTTATGACAATAAAATCCACGTGATGAAGCATGCGCTGGGCCTGCATACGGCGATTTCCCGCATTCAGGGCGGCAAACTGAAAGCCAAAGCGGAAATTCGCGTCGCCACCGTTTTTAAAAGCGCGCCGGAAGCTTTCCTCAAAATGATCGTGGTTCACGAACTCGCGCACCTGAAAGAAAAAGAACATAACAAAGCGTTCTACAGCCTTTGCTGCCACATGACGCCGGACTATCATCAGTTAGAATTTGATACGCGCATGTATCTGACGCATCTCGAAATATTCGGCAAGTTATATCAATAATGAATTATCCACTTATCTATAGGGAATACATATGATTCGCTTTGCAGTCGTCGGCACCAACTGGATCACCCAGCGTTTCATTGATGCCGCACACGAAAGCGGTAAGATGAAACTGACCGCGATTTACTCCCGCACGCTGGAAGGCGCGAAAAAACTTGGCGAGGATTATCCGGTCGAGCATTATTTTGATTCCCTTGAGGAAATGGCCGCGTCTGACTTAATTGATGCCGTCTACATCGCCAGCCCGAATTCCCTGCACTGTCCGCAATCCCTGCTGTTTCTCAGCCATAAAAAACACGTGATTTGCGAGAAACCGCTGGCCTCAAATCTGGCAGAAGCCGAAAGCCTGATTGCCTGCGCGAAAGAAAATAACGTAGTGCTGTTCGAAGCGTTTAAAACAGCCTATCTGCCGAATTTCCTGCACATGAAAGGCGCGCTCAGCCGTATCGGTACGCTGCGCAAAGCCATTCTGAATTACTGTCAGTATTCATCACGTTATCCGCGCTATCTGGCCGGTGAAAACCCGAATACTTTCAACCCGGCGTTTTCTAACGGGTCGATTATGGATATCGGTTATTACTGCCTGGCGAGCGCCATTTCGCTGTTTGGCGAGCCGGGATCCGTGACCGCCACCGCCGTCCTGCTGGAAAGCGGCGTCGACGGTCAGGGCACGGTGATTTTGTCTTATGCGGATGATTTCGAAGTGGTGATTAACCATTCTAAAATCAGTGATTCCCTTCTGCCGAGTGAAATTCAGGGCGAAGAAGGAACGTTGCAGATGGAGAAACTGTCAGAATGCCAGACGCTCACCCTGACGCCACGCGGCGGCCAGAAGCTGGATCTGACGCAGCCACAACACATCAATACCATGCTGTATGAAGCAGAAACTTTTGCGATTCTGGTCGATAACCAGTTCGTCGCGCACCCGGGGCTGGAAGTCTCGCGCATCACCGCCAAAGTGCTGACGGAAATCCGTCGTCAGACCGGTGTGGTGTTTCCGGCCGATAATCAGCCTTAATGTTCCGCAGGTCACGGGAGTAACAGATGATAGCACCCGGTCAGAAACCGCTGTTGATTTTACAAACCGGCCACGCGCCGGAGCCCATCCGCCGCGCGCACGATAACTTCCCGCAGATGTTTATCCGTCAGGGGGATATCGATCCGCAGCAGGTAGTGATTGTGGATTTGCAGGCGGGCGAACGTCCGCTGCCGCCGGAAAACTATTGCGGAGCCATCATTACCGGTTCGCGCAGCATGGTGACGGAACATCTGGCGTGGAGCGAAGAAGCCGCCGACTGGGTACGTCTGGGCATGTTGCAGGAATTACCGATGTTCGGTGCCTGCTACGGCCATCAGCTGATGGCGTATGCGCTGGGCGGCGAGGTGGATTACCATCCGCAGGGCATTGAAGTTGGCACGCACGAAGTCACGCTGACGCCTGCGGGACATCTCGATCCGCTGGTGTCGCAGCTTCCGGCGCAGTTCGCGGCCAATCTGATCCATCTGCAAACCGTCATTACGCCGCCCGCCACGGCGACGGTGCTGGCGAAAACGCAGCATGATCCGCATCAGATCCTGCGTTACGGTCCGAATGCAGTCAGCACCCAGTTCCATCCGGAGTTCAGTCTGGCGGTGATGAAAACGTATCTGTCCTGGCTGGGTTCCATTGCAGAAGATGACCGCGTGGACTTTGCTCATCAGGCTCAGCAACTTAGCGAAACGCCGCTCAGTCAGGGGCTGCTGCTCTCCTTCGTGGGGGCGCTCGGTAAGCGTCAGGCACTGGCGGGATAATGACCCATAATGTTTCTGAATGTTTGACATTCGACACATTTTGCATTAATTTGCGAGCTGCAAAGGGGAGTAACTTCTTCGTCGGATAATCGTCATTACGGTGTCTGGACCCGCGCTTAGCGTCGTCTCAGCCACCCGGTTACCGGGCAACCAGATCTGTATTCTTCATGAATACATCTCGTTGTAAGTGAGACCTTGCCGGAAGGCGAGGTTTGCTTACAGCTCAGAGAGAGCGGCTAACGTCTTCCGACGCTGGCCGTTTTTTTTTGATGTTTTTTCGAGGATACCGCAATGATGAACTCCGTTGGCAACCCGATGTTATGGGGCTCTTTTGCCGTGGTCGTGATAATTATGCTCGCGTTCGACCTGCTGTTACAGGGTCGCAAAGGCGCGCAAACCATGAGCATGAAAAGTGCTGCGATGTGGTCGCTGGTGTGGATTGGCCTGTCATTACTGTTTAACTTCGGCTTCTGGTGGTATCTGAACGGCGAGTTTGGCCGCGAAGTGGCAGATGCCAAAGCAACAATGTTCCTGACCGGTTACCTGCTGGAAAAAGCGCTGGCGGTGGATAACGTCTTCGTCTGGCTGATCCTGTTCAGCTACTTCTCCATCCCGGCTAACCTGCAACGCCGTGTGCTGGTTTACGGCGTGCTCGGCGCCATCGTTCTGCGTACCGGTATGATATTCGCCGGCAGCTGGCTGGTGGGGCAATTCAGCTGGATTTTATACGTGTTTGGCGCGTTCCTGTTGTTCACCGGTATCAAGATGGCGCTGGCGAAAGACGATGACGGCGAAGTAGGCGAAAAACCGATGATCCGCTGGCTGCGCAGTAAGATGCGTATGACCGACGATTTGCAGGGCGAGAAATTCTTCGTACGCCGCAACGGTATCTTGTTCGCCACACCGCTGTTGCTGGTGCTGATTATGGTTGAACTCAGCGATGTGATTTTCGCGGTCGACAGTATTCCGGCCATCTTCGCCGTGACCACTGACCCGTTCATCGTGCTGACGTCTAACCTGTTCGCGATCCTCGGCCTGCGTGCAATGTACTTCCTGCTGGCGGGCGTGGCGGAACGTTTCTCCATGCTGAAATACGGTCTGGCAGTGATCCTGATCTTCATCGGTATTAAAATGCTGCTGCTGGATGTGTTCCACATTCCGGTAGGGATTTCGCTCGGTGTGATCGCGTCGATTCTGATTATCACCCTGCTCATCAACACCTGGGTGAACCGTCGTAACGACCGTAAAAACAAAGCGCAGTCGTAAGATTCAGGCGGAATAAAACAAAAGCGCGGCCGCTTCACCGGTCGCGCTTTTTTATGGGATTACTTCTGAACCGGTACCGCGCCCAGTAATTTCTCCAGCGGATAGACTACCGCCAGCACCAGTTCATCCTGCACTTTGGCGGCATCGTCCAGCGCGGCCTGCGCCTGCTGGCGTTCCTGCACACTCAGCGTTTCCCCTTTTTGCAGTTTCTCCAGCCAGACCAGCCCTTGCGAAGACAGCGCACCCAGCTGTTCCGCCACCGGCTGCAATGGTCTGAGCACAGAGTTTTGCACCAGCACCGGTTTTACCTGTTCCGCGCTGCGTTGCCAGTTCTCTAACTGCCCGCGTGCCGCGTGAGCTGCCTGCGGATTTTTCGGATCCGCCACCAGCGTTTCGATCTGCGCGGCGAACTCGCGTACCGCATTGCTTTCCGCCGGTAATGCATCCGCCAGACGGTTCAGCGGTTCGGCCTGCGTGTAATGTCCGGCCTGGAATTTGATGTGCTGGCGGGTGTAATACTGCGCCGGTTCGAGCGCGGTCGAGAAACTCAGCAACGGTGCAATGTCCGTGCTGTTGGAAAGCCGCGTCATCAGCCGCGCCGCCTCGGCGTGCTGTTGCAGCCCGACCGACACCACCGACCAGGCGTCGATTTTCGCCAGACGCTGATACATGTTGCGGGTATCTTTGACGTCCTGCGCCGACCACAGGCGCTCTGCGACCACAAATCCGCGCGGCCAGAGTTTCAGATCGAGAATTTGCGACGTGATGTTTTCCTGCCACAGCGCCGCTTCGCCACCGAGAATATTTTTCATATTTTCAGCGTCTGGCACCACCGGCGGCTGGCCGTCAGGCACCGTGCTGAGCGGGCCACCGGTCACCGGATAACGCGCGTTACCAATAATGAAATAGCCGCTGAATTTACCGTCTTTCAGGGTCAGCACCGGGCGCGTGTCGCCCATCCAGGTATCGACGGCGAAACTGACTTTGCCGTCGTCCTGCCAGACAATATCGCGCACCTCACGGCGGGTTTTTCCGGTGAAATCGATGAATCCGCGCCAGCCGTTTTTACCTTCAATCAGCGTAAAGCTACCGTCCACCGGTTTGCCTTTCAGGCGCGGCATGTTGAATTTCCAGCTTTGCGCTTTTTCACCGTCAGCAACGTTCTGATCAACGCCAAGCGGCTGCGGCAGAATTTCATTGCGATAGTGATACGCGGCGCTGTGCGGCTGATCAAGATAGAAGCCGGTCGACAGAATGCCCTGATAACCTTTCTGCGCGCTGGCTCCGAGGGAATCCGGGCCCTGCCATGACTGGATCACAATGTCGTGCGGCAGATCAGGGTGGAAGATTTCGTCCCAGCCGACCATTTTGCGCTGATGCTGGTGCAGGATCGTCTGGAGCCGGGTGTTGAAATACGCCTGCAACGCGTGCGTATCAGCGATGCCTTTTTCTTTCATAAATGCCTGGATCGGTTTGGACGTTTTCCACTGTGTGGCGTCCACTTCATCACCGCCGATGTGCAGATACGGATCGGGGAAGATCTGCGTCAGTTCGCCGACGATGGCATCCGCAAAGGCATAGACTTTTTCATTGGACGGATCGAGTGTCGGTTCATGCACGCCCCAGGATCGTTCCATTTGGTACGGCCCCGGTGCGCTGAGCAGTTCCGGATACGCCACCGCAATTGCCGACGCGTGACCCGGCATGTCGATTTCCGGCACCACGCGGATCCCAAGCTGCGTGGCGTAAGCCACCACGTCTTTCATCTGCGCGACGGTATAAAACTGCCCGTCACTGGCCAGTTCCTGCAATTTTGGATACTTCTGCGATTCGAAGCGCCAGCCCTGATCGTCACTCAGATGCCAGTGCAGGACGTTAAATTTTGCCGCCGCCATGCCGTCGAGCTGGCGTTTGATATCCGCGACCGGCAGGAAATGACGGGCGGAATCGAGCAGAACGCCACGCCAGGCAAAGCGCGGCTGATCGTGAACGGTAACCAGCGGAATAAAGGTATTTTCACCGTCGTTCTGCACCAGCTGTAGCAGCGTTTCCATGCCGCGCATCGCACCGAAACGGGTATTGGCGGTGAGCGTAGCGCCCTGCGGCGTCACGGTTAACTGGTAACTTTCGTCGCTGTCCGGCATGGGCTGCGCGGCAACTTTCTGTTTGATCTCAATGTTGATTGCGGGATGTTCGCCCGCGCTGCCAGTATTTTGCGGCAACAGATACCAGCCGGTTTGCTGCGCCAGGCGCTCGCGCCAGTGGCTCACTTCCGGCATCAGTGCGTCGCCTTTAACCTGAATTTGCAGCGCATCGTTAAGCACAAATTTGCCCGCAGGCGAGGTTATTTCTACCTGCTGCGGCCACGGCATCAGCGGCAGATTCCCTGCCGGAGCAGCGAAAGCGGAGGCGGTCAGAAATAATGAAGTCACGAGAAGGGTACGGCGAAAAGGCAATAACATCGGTGAAATTCCTCAAAGATAAAAGCTGGCCTTCATAGCCCGCTGAAACGTAAAGGAATAACTATAGACGACGGATAAAAAAAGACGGTGACTGTGTTAACAATCACCGTCTTCCGGTTACCGCTCAGGTTTTACTGCCAGCCGTAACGGCGCACAAACCAGCCTTTCACGCACTGTGTCAGCACCATGTAACCCGCCAGGATCGCGATAAGCCACGGGAAGTAGCTCAGCGGCAGAGCCTGCAATTGCAGGAATCCGGCGACCGGCGAGTAGATCAGCGCGATACCGGTAATCACCACCATCAGCGTCATGATGCACAGCGGCCAGGATGCGCGGCTCTGGATGAACGGCACCTTGCGCGTGCGGATCATATGCACAATCAGCGTCTGTGAAAGCAGCCCTTCAATGAACCAGCCGGACTGGAACAGCGTCTGCGCTTCAACGGTATTGGCTTTAAACACCCACCACATCAGGCTGAAGGTCAGAATGTCGAACACGGAGCTGATCGGCCCGAAGAACACCATAAAGCGGCCGATATCCCCGGCGTTCCAGCGCTGCGGTTTCGCCAGCTGCTCTTCATCGACGTTATCAAACGGGATCGCCACCTGAGACACATCGTAAATCAGGTTCTGAATTAACAGGTGCAGCGGCAACATCGGCAGGAACGGCAGGAAGGCGCTGGCAACCAGCACGCTGAAGACGTTCCCGAAGTTAGAACTGGCGGTCATTTTTATGTATTTCAGCATGTTGGCGAACGTTCTGCGCCCTTCCGTCACGCCCTGTTCCAGCACCATCAGGCTTTTTTCCAGCAGGATAATGTCGGCGGCCTCTTTGGCGATATCCACCGCGGAATCCACAGAAATACCGATATCCGCCGCACGCAGCGCCGGTGCATCATTAATGCCATCGCCCATAAATCCGACCACATGCCCTTCACCGCGCAGCACGCGCACGATGCGTTCTTTGTGCATCGGCGTCAGTTTGGCAAATACCGTGGTCTGACGTGCCACGTGCAGCAGCTGTACGTCGTCGAGTTCGTCGATATCGCTGCCCGTCAGTACGTTATCCGCCTTTAAGCCGACGTCTTTGCAGACTTTACGCGCCACCAGCGGGTTGTCGCCGGTAAGAATTTTGACGGTCACGCCTTTGCGTTGCAGGGCTTCCAGCGCCGGAGCAGTGCTCTCTTTTGGCGGATCGAGGAACGCGATATATCCGGCCAGAATCAGGCTGGATTCGTCCGTCACGCCGTAACCCTGCGTGCGGGAAGGCATGACTTTATGAGCAACCGCGACCACGCGCAGCCCCTGCTGATTGAGGTCGTCAGTAATACGGCGAATTCGCCCGAGCAGCACATCGGTCAGTGGCACAATCTCACCATTGAGCTGCACCAGGGTACAAATCGACAACATTTCTTCCAGCGCGCCTTTACAAATCAGACGGTGATTCTGGTCGTTTTCTGCCACCACCACGGACATACGGCGGCGGTCGAAATCAAACGGAATTTCATCAACTTTCAGGGAATTGTGTGCCTGGCTGGCATCACCGGCTTCCAGCACTGCCACGTCGAGCAGATTTTTCAGGCCGGTCTGGTAATGGCTGTTCAGCCACGCCAGGTGCAGCACGTCATCGCTGGTCACGCCAAGCACGTCGGTGTGGCGTTCGAGGACGATTTTATCCTGCGTCAGCGTGCCGGTTTTGTCGGTGCAGAGAATGTCCATCGCGCCGAAGTTCTGGATCGCGTCCAGACGTTTGACGATGACTTTCTGGCGCGACAGTTTCACCGCTCCTTTCGCCAGCGTGGACGTCACAATCATCGGCAGCATTTCAGGCGTCAGCCCGACCGCGACGGACAGCGCAAACAGCGCCGCTTCCCACCAGTCGCCTTTGGTGTAGCCGTTGATCACCAGAACGACGGGCGTCATCACCATCATAAAGCGGATCAGCAGCCAGCTGACTTTGCTGATACCCGCCTGAAAAGCGTTCGGCTGGGTATCTTCCTGCACCACGCGTTCGGCCAGCTGGCCGAACCAGGTTTTGTTGCCGGTCGCAATCACCATCGCGATTGCCGTGCCGCTCACCACGTTGGTGCCCATGAAGCACAGGGTATTCAGTTCAAGCGGATCGTTAGCAATGGGTTTCTTTTCGCAGGCGTGTTTTTCCACCGGCAGGGATTCACCGGTCAGCGCCGCCTGGCTGATAAACAGATCCTTGGCGGAGAGAATACGCAAATCCGCCGGGATCATATCGCCCGCCGACAGCTTAATCAGATCGCCCGGCACCAGGTGGCTGATGGCAATTTCGACCGTTTCACTGCGGCCGGTTTGCGCATCACTGCGCAGCACGGTCGCGGTGTTGCTGACCATCGCTTTCAGCGCATCGGCCGCTTTATTGGAACGCGCTTCCTGGATGAAGTGCATGAACGTCGAGATAAACACCATCGCGCCGATGACCAGCGCGGCGGTCAGATCGTCGGTGGCGTAAGACACCATGCCGAGGACGGTCAGCAGCAAATTGAAAGGGTTGCGGTAGCAGTGCCACAGGTGCAGCCACCACGGCGCAGGTTGCTGATCGCCGGTCTGATTCAGGCCGGAGACTTCGCGGATCGCCTCAGCTTCCTGCTCGGTCAGCCCTTCAGGATGGCTGTCAAACTGCAGGTAAAGCTGGTCTTCTGTCGCACGGGCACAGGCCTGACAATGCGCGGCCATCGCCGCAGGTACCGCCTGTGCGGCGCGGCCTGGAACGGTTTCAAGCATCGGGTCGCGACGAACTAAACGACGCGGAAGGTTGCGGCTGAGCGCATCGAGCAACCGGGAAGTTATATTTTTGAACATCATTCGCACCTTTGTTGCGCCCACGGCTAAGCCGCCATAAGCATGGCAAAAGGATTTCTAAAAACAGGGCGAACGAAAAAACGTGCACCACTGCTCACCAGATAACGTCACGGCAAGCAGCAGCAAAAGGCGGGTGCTTACCGGATCACAACGGACTTACTGAGTTGGGGTCGGGTTCCATCAGGTTTTCACCTCCGGTAAGGAACAATTTGGAAATTCATAGCCGTCGGGCAGGAAAATCCGTTAGGGTAATCAGGAATAAGTGGATATACCTTCGATAATTCGCGCAGTATACGCTGGTGAACTGCAACCAAAATTAAACCTGATCAAGTTATTAATCATTCATCAAACAACCATACTAAATAACTATGCAAAATCGCCTGACCATCAATGACATTGCCCGCCTGAGCGGCGTCGGAAAATCCACGGTATCGCGCGTGCTGAATAATGAAGGCAATGTCAGCCCGCAAACCCGTGAGCGCGTTTTGCAGGTGATTGAGCAGGAGCATTTCAGCCCGTCAAAATCGGCACGCGC
Source organism: Rahnella sp. BCC 1045 (assembly GCF_019049615.1). NCBI lineage: Bacteria > Pseudomonadati > Pseudomonadota > Gammaproteobacteria > Enterobacterales > Yersiniaceae > Rahnella > Rahnella sp. BCC 1045. Next base: position 10,741 of record NZ_JAFMOZ010000139.1, read on the forward strand.
TATGCGCGGTTTCAGCGACAAAATTGTGGCAATTATCGTTTCGCGTCTGGATTCCCCTTCCGAGAATCAGGCGGTGCGCGCCATGCTGCCGTTGTTTTATCAGCAGGGCTACGACCCAATTGTGCTGGAAAGCCAGTTCAGCGCCGAACGCGTGAAAGAGCATTTGCAGGTGCTGAAGCAGCGTAATATCGACGGCGTGGTGTTGTTTGGTTTTACCGGATTGTCCGCGCAAATGCTGTCGCCGTGGAAAGATAAGCTGGTGATGCTGGCGCGCGATATGCCGGGGTTGTCTTCGGTCTGCTACGACGATGCGGGCGCGGTTCAGCTGCTGATGCAAAAATTGCTGGCGCAGGCTATCCGGTCGGTTGGCTTTATCGGCGTTTCGCCGCACGACACCACCACCGGGCAACGGCGCAGCGAGGCGTACCGGGCTTTTTGTCAGGAACATCATCTCACGCCGCACATTGCGCTGGGTGAACTCACCTATCAGAGCGGTTTTGAGCTGATCTCGCAACTGCTCGGCCGCAATATTCAGGCGGTAATTTGCGCCTCCGACACCATTGCAATTGGTGCGCAGAAATACCTGCAACAACAGCAAATCCGCGACGTACAGGTTTGCGGTATCGGGAATAACCCGTTGCTGCATTTTCTATTTCCGCAATCCCTGTCGGTTGAACTCGGCTATGGCGCGGGTGGAGAAGCCGCCGCGAAGCAGCTTCTGGCGCAGCTCGACGGTTCCGCGACGCTGCAACAGCTGATTATTCCCTGCCAGCTCGCCGTCTGATTTTCCCCTCTTTGATTTTCTGAATAACAGAAACTTTGTGATCGTCCCGGCAAAACCGGGAACGTTCCCGGACAAGTTCCCACCGGCTTCGCTATGCTTGAACCGTTCCCTACCTCAACAACAAATTTACGCATATCGATAAAAGGCCACCTCCTATGAGTAAGGTAAAACAACAGGATGTTGATCAGCTGATCGCCCTCGTGGGCGGCAGTGACAATATCGCCATGGTGACTCACTGCATCACGCGTCTTCGCTTTGTCCTCAATGATCCGTCCAAAGCTGATCCGAAGGGCCTCGAAACCCTGCCGATGGTGAAAGGTTGCTTCACCAACGCCGGTCAGTTTCAGGTCGTCATCGGCCCGGAAGTGGACGATTACTACAAAGTGCTGATCGCCAGCACCGGCAAAAGCGAAGCCGGCAAAGAACAGGCGAAAGTGGCTGCACGCCAGAATATGAGCTGGTTCGAACGCAGCATTTCGCATTTCGCTGAAATCTTCTTCCCGCTGTTACCGGCGCTGATCAGCGGCGGTCTGATCCTCGGTTTCCGTAACGTTATCGGCGATATTCCGATGAGCGGCGGGCAGACGCTGGCGCAGATGCACCCGCTCTGGCAATCCATTTACGACTTCCTGTGGTTGCTGGGCGAGGCGGTGTTTATGTTCCTGCCGGTGGCCGTATGCTGGTCAACCGTGAAGAAAATGGGCGGAACGGAAATTCTCGGCATCGTACTGGGGATCACGCTGGTTTCGCCGCAGCTGATGAACTCCTACAACCTCGGTCAGCAAATTCCTGAAGTGTGGAATTTCGGCTGGTTCACCATCGAAAAAGTCGGTTATCAGGCGCAGGTTATTCCTTCCGTTCTTGCCGGTATGGCGCTGGCGATGATTGAAAATGGCCTGAAACGCATCGTGCCAAATTACCTGTATCTGGTGATTGTGCCTGTTACATCGCTGATTATTGCCGTCTTCCTGGCGCATACGCTGATCGGACCGTTTGGCCGTATGATCGGCGACGGAGTGGCCTTTGCGGTGAAATTCGTGATGACCGGCAGCCTCGCGCCAGTCGGTGCCGCGCTGTTTGGTTTCCTGTATGCGCCGCTGGTGATCACCGGTGTACATCAGACCACGCTCGCCATCGACATGCAGATGGTACAAAGCACGGGCGGAACCCCGGTCTGGCCACTGATCGCGCTGTCCAACATTGCGCAGGCCGCGGCCGTTGTCGGCGTGATTATTGTCAGCCGTAAACACAACGAGCGTGAGATTTCCGTGCCTGCGGCGATTTCCGCCTTCCTTGGCGTGACCGAACCGGCGATGTACGGGATCAACCTGAAATACCGCTTCCCGATGCTCTGCGCGATGATCGGCTCGGCGTTTGCCGGTCTGATTTGCGGCCTGTTCCACGTGACCGCTAATGGCATTGGTGTCGGCGGATTGCCGGGCATTTTGTCCATCAAGCCACAGTTCTGGAGTATCTACGCGCTGGCGATGCTGGTGGCGATTGTGGTGCCGATTATCCTGACTGTGCTGGTTTATCAGCGCAAAGCCCGCCGTGGCGAACTGGCAGTGGTGTAAGACATTTAAGAAGGAAAATGGAATGAACAGCGAATTGCCGTGGTGGAAAAACGGCGTGATTTACCAGATTTATCCAAAGAGTTTTCAGGACACCACGGGCAGCGGCACCGGTGATATTAACGGCATCACGCAGCGTCTGGATTACCTGAAAACGCTGGGCGTCGATGCGATTTGGCTGACGCCGATGTACCTTTCACCGCAGATTGATAACGGTTACGACGTAGCAGATTATTGCGCGATTGACCCGGCTTACGGCACGCTGGACGATTTCGAGCGGCTGACTGCCGGGGCGCATCAGCGCGGGATCCGCATCGTGATGGATATGGTGTTTAACCATACGTCGACTCACCACGAGTGGTTCCGCCAGTCACAGGATCCGGGCAGCGCATTCCGCCCGTTTTATATCTGGCGCGACAGCGCAGCCGAAGGCGGCCCGCCAAATAACTGGCGTTCTAAATTTGGTGGCGGCGCCTGGCAGTGGCATGAAACCAGCGGACAATATTATCTGCACCTTTTCGCCACCGAACAGGCCGATCTTAACTGGGAATACCCGCCGGTACGCGAGGCGCTGAAAAAAGTCTGCCAGTTCTGGGCAGATAAAGGCGTCGACGGTTTGCGTCTGGATGTGATCAATCTGGTTTCCAAACAGCAGGATTTTCCGGCTGACGACACCGGCGATGGCCGCCGTTTTTACACCGACGGCCCGCGCATTCATGAGTTTTTGCAGGAATTCAGCCGCGATGTGTTTACACCCCTCGGGCTGATGACAGTCGGTGAAATGTCATCGACAAAACTGGAACATTGCCGCCAGTACGCCGCCAATGACGGCAGCGAACTGTCGATGACGTTTAACTTCCATCACCTGAAAGTTGATTACCATGACGGGCAAAAATGGACCGACGCGCCGCCGGATTTCGTGCAGCTCAAGCAGATTTTCCGCGAGTGGCAGCAGGGAATGCACGGCCACGCCTGGAACGCGCTGTTCTGGTGTAATCACGATCAGCCACGCATTGTCTCGCGCTTTGGCGATGAAGGCGCACTGCGCACGACGTCCGCAAAAATGCTGGCGATGGTGCTGCACGGTTTGCAGGGCACGCCGTACATCTATCAGGGTGAAGAAATCGGCATGACCAATCCGGGCTTTAAACACCTCGAGCAATACCGCGATGTGGAAAGCCTGAATATGTTTGCCGAACTGAAATCCGACGGGCGCAGCAACGAAGAGCTGCTGCGAATTCTGGCAAAGAAATCTCGCGATAACAGCCGCACACCGATGCAGTGGAACGCCGGGGAACAAGCCGGATTTACCACCGGCACGCCGTGGATTTCTGTCAGCCATAATGCGCAGGATATTAATACCGAACAGGCGCTGGCGGATAAAGATTCGGTGTTCTATCTCTATCAGCAACTGATCGCGCTGCGCAAAACCGTGCCGGTGCTGACGGAGGGCGATTATCAGGATTTGCTGCCTGAGCATCCGCAGTTGTGGTGCTATAAGCGTGAGGCTGACGGCCAAACGTTGCAGGTGATGGCGAATCTGAGCGGTGAAAATCAGGCCGCCGGTCTACCCGATTTCGGGGGCAAAACGCTGCTGAGCAACTATGGTGATGAACCGGTTTCCGGCAGCCTTCGTCCTTATGAATGCCGCTGGCAACTCCTCGAATAATCTGAATTTTCATCTTTGTCGGGTCAGTCACATCAGTGGCTGACCCGTTTGTTTTTTATGCATCTCCTTTAAAAACAACACGCAAAAAACAGGCCAGAATTAACATTTGTTCACCTATTCTTCCGACGAAAAAATTCTTTGTTTCAGGTCAATAAAATGACAATTAACGCTCGCGCAGATCCTACATCTAGTGTGTATAGTACACACCCAACCCAATATGTAGCGATTTCTCGCCTATCACCCACAACCGGCCTGTAAGCCTTGCGGGGCGCGGGAATGAGCGTAAAAGGAGTGTCATTGTGAAGGCAGACAGACTGGAATCCGTACCCGCAAAATCCAATAACAAAATGCAACCCATCGTGATCAAGCGGGATGGTTGTCAGGTCCCTTTCGATGAAGTTCTGATTAAACAAGCCGTACAACGCGCAGCCGCTGCCGCCGGTATCGACAGCGAGGATTATTGTGCGCAGGTCGCCCGCGTCGTGGCTGAAAGTCTGCAAGATCAGACGCGCGTCGATATTCATGACATACAGGATGCGGTCGAAAATCAGCTGATGGCGGGCCCGCATAAAAAACTGGCACGCGCCTATATCGAGTACCGCCACGACCGTGATGTGAAACGCGAAATGCGGGGACGCCTGAATCAGGAAATCCGCGGCCTGGTTGAACAAAGCAACATGGCGTTGCTCAACGAGAATGCCAACAAAGACAGTAAGGTGATCCCGACCCAGCGTGATCTGCTGGCGGGGATTGTCGCCAAGCATTATGCCAAACAACATATTTTGCCGCGTGACGTGGTGCTGGCGCATGAGCGCGGTGAAATCCATTACCACGATCTGGATTACTCGCCGTTCTTCCCGATGTTCAACTGTATGCTGATCGACCTCAAAGGCATGCTGAATCACGGTTTCAAAATGGGGAATGCGGAAATTGACACCCCGAAGTCAATTTCGACCGCAACCGCCGTTACCGCCCAGATTATCGCGCAGGTCGCCAGCCATATTTACGGCGGCACCACCATTAACCGTATCGATGAAGTGCTGGCTCCGTTCGTCACCGCAAGTTTTAACAAACATCGCCAGACTGCCGGAGAATGGCAGATTGCCGATGCGGATGCTTTTGCCCGTAACCGCACCGAAAAAGAATGTTATGACGCTTTTCAGTCGCTGGAATATGAAGTCAATACGCTGCACACCGCCAATGGTCAGACCCCGTTCGTTACTTTCGGTTTTGGTCTCGGCACGACGTGGGAATCGCGCCTGATCCAGCAATCCATTCTGCGCAACCGCATTGCCGGTTTGGGTAAAAACCGCAAAACGGCGGTGTTTCCAAAACTGGTGTTTGCCATCCGCGACGGCCTGAATCATAAAGCCGGTGATGCCAACTACGACATCAAGCAACTGGCTCTGGAATGCGCCAGCAAGCGTATGTATCCGGACATCCTCAATTATGATCAGGTGGTGAAAGTCACGGGTTCGTTCAAAACGCCGATGGGCTGCCGCAGCTTCCTGGGCGTGTATGAAGAAAACGGGGAAATGATCCACGAAGGCCGCAATAACATCGGCGTGATCAGCCTGAACCTGCCGCGTATTGCGCTGGAAGCGAACCGCGATGAAGCCGCATTCTGGACGCTGCTCGACGAACGTCTGCTGCTGGCCAAGAAAGCGCTGATGACCCGTATTGCGCGTCTCGAAGGCATCAAAGCCCGCGTCGCCCCCATCCTGTATATGGAAGGCGCGTGCGGTGTACGCCTGAAAGCCGACGATGATATTTCCGGCATCTTCAGGAATGGCCGCGCCTCGATTTCGCTCGGCTACATTGGCGTGCATGAAACCATTAACGCGCTGTTCGGCGACGAGACGCACGTATTCGATGCCAGCCAGTTACGCGAAAAAGCCGAGGCGATTGTTGCCCGTCTGAAAGCCGCCACGGAAAGCTGGAAAGACGAAACCGGCTACGGCTTCAGCCTGTACAGTACGCCAAGCGAAAACCTGTGCGACCGTTTCTGCCGTCTGGATAAAGCCGAATTCGGGCTGGTGGCAGGTGTGACCGATAAAGGTTATTACACCAACAGCTTCCATCTGGACGTCGAGAAGAAGGTGAATCCTTATGAAAAACTCGACTTCGAAGCGCCGTATCCGCCACTGAGCAACGGCGGTTTTATTTGCTACGGCGAGTATCCTAACCTGCAACACAACCTGAAAGCGCTGGAAGATGTGTGGGATTACAGTTACACCCGCGTGCCGTATTACGGCACCAATACGCCGATTGATGAGTGCTACGATTGCGGCTATACCGGCGAATTCGAATGCACCAGCAAAGGTTTCACCTGCCCGAAATGCGGCAATCACGAACCTTCACGCGTGTCAGTCACCCGCCGCGTCTGCGGCTATCTCGGCAGCCCGGATGCGCGTCCGTTTAACGCTGGCAAGCAGGAAGAAGTGAAGCGCCGGATTAAACATCTGGGTAACGGACAGCTGGGATAATGCAGTGAATTTTCATCAGTATTACCCGATAGATGTGGTCAACGGGCCGGGAACACGCTGCGTGCTGTTCGTTTCCGGCTGCGTCCATGAATGCCGCGGGTGCTATAACAAAAGCACCTGGCGGCTGGATTCCGGCAAGCCTTTTACGCAGGAAGACGAAGACCGCATCATCGCCGATCTGCAAAACACGGTGATCCCGCGTCAGGGTTTGACGCTTTCCGGCGGCGACCCGCTGCATCCGCAGAATCTGTCTGCGGTGCGTCAGCTTTTGTTACGCGTACAGGCGCAATGTCCGGGTAAAGACGTGTGGATGTGGACCGGTTATACGCTCGGCGAACTGAGTGCTGAACAGCAGGAAGTGACGACATTGATCAACGTGCTGGTCGACGGGAAATTCGTGCAGGAACTGAAAGACCCGTCGCTCATCTGGCGCGGCAGCGGCAATCAGGTGATTCATTATTTACGATAGACGCTTTTAAGAGGGGAAATCATCCCCCTCTTTTCTCTAAATTCCATTCAGCAAAAAATCAAACGCGTTTTTCACTTCATAGATTTCACCGTCGAGCTGTTTTATCCACTCACCGATTTCTTTCGGGGAAACACCTCCCAACATGTGCGTCATGGCAACATAATGCTGATGTTGGATTTTGAGCAACGGACAAAGTTTTTTAGGCGGAAAATCGATAAGCCGTGTCAACGGAATCAGCGGTACCATGACAGTATGGTGATAGCCCACGGCTGACGGATGATGAATATTCAGCAGAAAGGGATAGGCTGCTTTTCCTCCCCCCTTGTTGGTATAGATGGCGTACTGATCCATCAAAATGCGCGCTGATAGTCAGAAAAAGCCCCATATTCCTCTGCATATTTCTTTATGGCCTCAATCCCTTTCCTGTTCTCCCGCGCCCATATTTCAGTCGGTGTTTCAGGCATTACCTGAACAGGTAACTCATTGAATTCCATTGTTCTTGCTTCTGACATACATAATCCTTATGTGATTGACGGTTAAAACTTGCACGACTTAAAAAGTGTATTCCTCCGCTTTCACGCCGTAAACCGCCGATATGTATTCCTGCGAGACATCTTCCAACTCTTCACTTTCCTGCAACCAGACCTTCACCCAATTGTCACTTAGCACGCCCAAGATGATGCCAACGCCACACTGAGGTTTGCATCATGACCCTTTCAGACCGCTATCAATTTTCCCCTGCCACTGCCCGTTTATCCCGTGCGAGGTATTCATTGTGATGAACTTATCTAGACATCCGACCAGTCACACCACGGTTTATCAACAAATCGCTGCTGAACTGGAACAGGAACTGCGCAACGGTTACCGCTGCGGCGATTATCTGCCGCCGGAACAGCAGCTTGCCGAGCGCTTTAAGGTCAACCGCCACACGCTGCGCCGTGCGGTGGATGAGCTGGTTGATCGCGGATGGCTGCAACGCCGTCAGGGTATTGGCACGCTGGTGCTGATGCGCCCTTACGATTACCCGCTGCATTCACAGGCACGTTTCAGCCAGAACCTGCTGGATCAGGGCAGTCACCCGACCAGCGAACGTCTGCTGGCGGTGCTGCGTCCGGCGACCGATCACGTGGCGGCGGCGTTGTCCCGTCAGGAAGGCGACACCGTTATTCATCTGCGCACGCTGCGCCGCGTTAACGGTGTTCCGGTCTGTGTGATTGACCACTATTTACCTGATCTCGACTGGTGGCCTGCGTTGCAAAACTTCCATAACGGCTCGCTGCACGATTTTATCCGCGAAGAGATTAAGCAAAAGCTCAGCCGCCGCACCACCCGCATCAATGCCCGCCGCGCGCTGGCAAAAGAGAGCAAATTGCTCGAAATCGTCCCGCAGGCACCGCTGCTGTGTGTCCGCACCCTGAACATTTGTGAAGGCAGCGAGTCGGTGGCGGAATATTCCGTTAGCCTGACGCGCGCCGACATGATCGAACTGACCATGGAGCACTGAATGGATCACCTGCAAACCCGCCAGCGCTGGATGTCGGTGCTGGCTCACAGCCGCCCGGATGAACTGCTCGCGCACTGGCAACCGCTGAATCTGTCTCCGCAATTTGAACGCATCCGCGCCGCCGAAACCGGCCTGACGCAACTTCAGGGTCGCATGGGCGGTACCGGCAAACGTTTTGTGATGGGCGATATGACCGTCACCCGTGCCGTCATTCAGCTGGAAGGCGGTATCTATGGCTACAGCTACGTCAGCGGACGCAATAAAGCCCACGCTGAACTGTGCGCCGTTATCGATGGTTTATTGCAAATGCAGGGCATGGACGAACTGCTGCATAAACGCGTGATAGCACCGCTGGCTGCACTGCAACAGGAACGTCGTCAGCAGCGCGCACGTGAAGTGGCTGCCAGTCGCGTCGATTTCTTTACTCTGGTTCGCGGAGAATAATTCATGTCACTTGTTGCCAGTTTTCAAAATCCGGTTGCCGATGCACAGTACAGCTTCCGTCGTATTCTCAAAGCATTAAGCGAACCCGGTGTCAGCGTGCAGTTGCCTGCCATGCCCGGCTTCGGGGCGTTAGGTTCCGCCAGCGCCTGCGTGCTGCTGACGCTTATCGACAGCGACACCCCTCTTTGGCTTAGCGCTTCACTCAACGATGAAATCCTGCGGAAAAATCTGCGCTTTCATACCAGCGCGGTGCTGACCGATGACCCTTCCGCTGTCAGTTTTGCCCTGGCGGATCCGGCCCTCGACAGCGCGACGTTACTGGCTTTCCCGTGCGGTGATGAAATGTCGCCGGAACTGGCGACCAGCGTGATTGTTCAGCTTGAAGCTCTGACCGGCGGCACGCCGCTGCGTCTGCGCGGGCCGGGCATTGAAAGCAGCCGCATGATCTCCCCGCAGCTGCCTGATTGTGTCCGGGATTATCTGCTCAACCGCCCTCACCGTTTCCCGCTCGGCCTGGACTTTATGTTCACCTGCGGCGAAGAACTGATTGCCGTACCGCGCACCACGCGCGTGGAGGTGTGCTGATGTACGTCGCCGTTAAAGGGGGTGAGAAGGCCATTGCCGCCGCCCATCAGCTGCTGGCGCACGAACGCCGTGGCAATACGCAAGTGAATGAACTGGGCTGCGAACAGATTGAGCAACAGCTGGGTCTGGCAGTCGATCGCGTGATGAGCGAAGGCGGAATTTACGACCGCGAACTGGCTGCGCTGGCGATTAAGCAGTCCGGCGGCGATCTGGTGGAAGCCATTTTCCTGCTGCGCGCTTACCGCACAACGTTGCCACGTCTGGCAACCAGCGAGCCGCTGAACACTCAGGCGATGCGCCTTGAGCGCCGTATTTCTGCCATCTATAAGGATTTGCCGGGCGGACAGGTACTCGGCCCGACTTACGATTACACCCACCGTCTGCTGGATTTTGCACTGCTGGCCGAAGGCGAAGCGCCGTTCACGCCGATTGCCGATGAACCGCAGCCGGAGAATTGCGGCCATGTGTTTGATTTACTGGAAAATCAACAACTGGCAGTGCGTGAAGAAGATGACGGCGCTGAGCCGGAAGATATCACCCGCACACCGCCGGTGTTTCCGGCTTCCCGCGCGGCACGCCTGCAACAACTGGTGCGCGGTGACGAAGGTTTTCTGCTGTCGCTGAGTTATTCCACCCAGCGCGGCTACGGGCGTAATCATCCGTTCGCCGGGGAAATTCGTACCGGCTGGCTGACCGTCGAAATCGTGCCTGAAGAGCTGGGCTTTGCGATTGATATCGGCGAAATCCTGCTGACCGAATGCGAAATGGTGAACGGTTTTGTCGATCCGCAGGACAGGCCGCCGCACTTTACCCGGGGTTACGGACTGGTGTTTGGCCGCGCCGAGCGCAAGGCGATGTCGATGTCGCTGGTCGATCGTGCACTGCAAACCCGCGAATACAACGAGCAGATCAGCAGTCCGGCGCAGGATGAAGAATTTGTCCTGTCCCACGCCGATAACGTCGAAGCTGCCGGTTTTGTCTCGCATCTCAAACTGCCGCACTACGTCGATTTCCAGGCCGAACTGGAATTGCTCAAACGCCTGCGCGCCGCGAAAGAACAGGATTCCGCCAATGAACAATAATGCCGCCCGAACCCTGACGGGTTACAACCACGGTTATCTTGACGAGCAAACCAAACGCATGATCCGCCGCGGGATCCTCAAAGCCGTCGCGATCCCCGGTTATCAGGTTCCGTTCGCGGGCCGTGAAATGCCGATGCCGTACGGCTGGGGCACCGGTGGGATCCAGCTGACCGCCAGCGTAATCGGCGAAAAAGATGTGCTGAAAGTGATCGACCAGGGAGCGGATGACACCACCAATGCCGTGTCGATCCGTAAATTCTTCCAGAGCGTGGCGGGGGTGAAAACCACCGAGAAAACGGCAGATGCCAGCCTGATCCAGACCCGTCACCGCATTCCGGAAACGCCGTTGCAGGAAGATCAGATCCTGATTTTCCAGGTGCCGATCCCTGAACCGCTGCGCTTTATCGAACCACGCGAAACAGAGACCCGAAAAATGCACGCGCTGGAGGAGTATGGCGTGATGCAGGTGAAGCTTTACGAGGACATCGCGCGCTTCGGGCATATCGCCACGACTTATGCCTACCCGGTAAAAGTGAATGATCGCTACGTAATGGATCCGTCGCCGATCCCGAAATTTGATAACCCGAAAATGAACATGATGCCCGCTTTACAACTGTTTGGTGCCGGACGCGAAAAACGCATTTACGCCCTGCCGCCCTTCACCAAAGTCGAAAGTCTGGATTTTGACGATCATCCGTTCACCGTCCAGCAATGGGATGAACCCTGCGCGATCTGCGGCTCGCACCAAAGCTATCTTGATGAAGTGGTGCTCGACGATCAGGGTAACCGCATGTTCGTGTGCTCCGACACCGATTTTTGTGCTCAGCAGGTTGAGCAACAGGCTTCCAACGAGGTTAACCGCTGATGAACACTCCCTTAAATCTCGCCGCCGAACCGCTGCTGTCGGTGAATAACCTGACTCATCTTTATGCGCCGGGCAAAGGTTTCAGCGATGTGTCTTTCAACCTGTATCCGGGTGAAGTGCTGGGCATTGTCGGGGAATCCGGTTCGGGTAAAACCACGCTGTTGCAGTCGATTTCTGCCCGCCTCGCGCCTCAGCAAGGGCAGGTGATTTACAACAACGGGCAGGTCGGCGCGCAGTCGTTGTATGACATGGCCGAAAGCGACCGCCGTCGTCTGCTGCGCACCGACTGGGGCGTGGTGCATCAGCATCCGATGGACGGATTGCGCCGTCAGGTTTCTGCCGGTGGCAATATCGGCGAGCGCCTGATGGCAGTCGGTGAGCGACATTACGGCGATATCCGCAAGAAAGCCGGTCAGTGGCTGGAAGATGTCGAAATTCCGGTTTCGCGCATCGATGACCTGCCGACCACGTTTTCCGGCGGTATGCAGCAGCGTCTGCAAATCGCCCGCAATCTGGTGACACATCCGCGGCTGGTGTTTATGGATGAGCCGACCGGCGGCCTCGACGTTTCGGTTCAGGCACGGTTGCTGGACTTGCTGCGCACGCTGGTGGTGGAAATGCAGCTGGCAGTGGTGATCGTCACCCATGATCTGGGTGTCGCCCGCCTGCTGGCGCACCGTCTGCTGGTGATGAAGCAAGGTCAGGTAGTGGAAAGTGGTTTAACAGACCGCGTGCTCGACGATCCGCATCATCCGTATACGCAGTTGCTCGTTTCTTCCGTGCTGTCCTAACCTAATTTCAGAGAAAGAGTGACCAAAATGACGACGAAGCTCAGGGTCGAAAATCTCAGTAAAACTTTCGTTCTGCATAACCAGAACAGCGCCAGATTACCGGTTTTCAGCAACGCCAGCCTGACAGTGAATGCCGGAGAATGCGTAGTGCTGCACGGGCATTCCGGCAGCGGAAAATCTACCCTTCTGCGCTCGCTGTACGGTAACTATCTGCCGGACAGCGGCAAAATTTGGGTGGAACACCAGGGCCAGCAGATTGATATGGTCAGCGCCGAGGCGCGTGAAATTCTGGCCGTACGCCGTCATACCGTCGGCTGGGTCAGCCAGTTTCTGCGCGTGATCCCGCGTATCAGTGCGCTGAATCTGGTGATGCAGCCGCTGCTGGAGCTGGGCGTGGATAAAGCACAAAGCGAAGCCCGTGCCAGTGCCCTGCTGCGCCATCTGAATGTGCCGGAACGTCTGTGGCATCTCGCGCCTTCCACGTTTTCCGGCGGTGAACAGCAACGCGTCAATATCGCGCGCGGTTTCGTGGTCGATTATCCGGTGCTGTTGCTCGATGAGCCGACCGCCTCGCTGGACGCCACTAACCGTGCCGCCGTCGTCACGCTGATTGAGCAGGCGAAAGCCCGCGGAGCCGCCGTGGTCGGCATTTTCCATGATGGAGATGTGCGCGAACGCGTTGCCGACAGGCTGTATGAAATGAGTCCAGAAACTGCTCCGGAGATGTCCGCATGATCATAAATAACGTCAGACTGGTCCTCGACGATCAGGTTGTTGAAGGATCGCTTGAAATGCAAGACGGCGTGATCTGCGCCTTTGCCGACAGCCGCAGTCAGCTGCCGCAGGCGCTGGATGCTCAGGGTGGCTGGCTGCTGCCGGGGTTCATCGAGCTGCATACGGATAATCTGGATAAGTTTTTCACGCCGCGCCCGAAAGTGGACTGGCCAGCGCATTCCGCCATGAGCAGCCACGACGCGCTGATGGTGGCGAGCGGGATCACCACGGTGCTTGACGCCGTGGCCGTGGGCGATGTGCGCGACGGCGGCCATCGTCTGGAGAATTTGCAAAAGATGATCGACGCCATCGTCAACAGCCAGAACGCCGGGCTGAACCGCGCTGAACACCGTCTGCATCTGCGCTGCGAACTGCCGCACGACACCACGTTGCCGCTGTTTGAAAAGCTGATGGATACGTCAGTTCTCTCGCTGGTTTCCCTGATGGATCACTCGCCGGGCCAGCGCCAGTTCGCCACTCCACAGAAATACCGCGAGTATTATCAGGGCAAATATCACATGAACGATGAGCAGATGGACGCGTATCAGGAAGAGCAAATCGCCCTGTCGCGCCGCTGGGCACAGCCAAACCGCGAAGCGATTGCCGCCCATTGCCGCGCCAGGAATATTTCGCTGGCCAGCCACGATGACGCCACGGCGGCACACGTTGAGGAATCTCTGGCGCTCGGCAGCGTGATTGCAGAATTCCCGACTACCGAAGAAGCGGCACGCGCCTCACACGCCAGCGGGCTGGCGGTACTGATGGGTGCACCGAATATCGTGCGCGGCGGTTCGCATTCGGGCAACGTCGCGGCGCATAAACTGGCATCACTGGGCCTGCTGGATATCTTGTCCTCCGACTATTATCCCGCCAGCCTGATGGACGCCGTTTTCCGCATCGCCAATGATGAAACAAATGCCTTCAGTTTGCCGCAGGCGGTGAAACTGGTAACGCGCAATCCGGCGAACGCGCTGGGCTTGCAGGATCGCGGTGAAATTGCTGAAGGCAAACGCGCCGATCTGGTTCTGGCACGTGCGCATGGCGATCATCACTATGTGCAAAACGTCTGGCGTCAGGGCATTCAGGTATTTTAAACGGAGAGAAAATGAGTCGTTTACTTTATCTGATGGGCGCTTCAGGTTCGGGAAAGGACAGTCTTCTGGACGCGCTGCGCCAGCATTTACCGGCGGATGTCGCCGTGGCGCATCGCTACATTACGCGCCCCGCTGACGCAGGATCTGAGAATCATATTGCACTGAGCGATGCCGAATTTATTCAGCGCCGCCAGCACGGATTATTTGCGCTGGAATGGCAAGCGCATCAGTGCCGGTACGGCGTGGGAATCGAAATCGACACCTGGATGCAGCTCGGTTGCCACGTGGTGGTCAACGGTTCGCGGGCGCATCTGGAGAAAGCGCAACAGCGTTACGGCCAGCGGCTGGTGCCGGTGTGTTTGCAGGTTTCAGACGAGGTGCTGGCTGCGCGTTTATTGCGGCGCGGACGCGAAGACGCCGGGCAAATTGCCTGCCGTCTGGCGCGTGCCCGTGAGTATGACAGCGCCTTGCCCGCGAGCTGCCACCGGCTGAATAACGACGGTGCGTTACAGGACACGTTACGGCATTTGCTGGCCATTCTTTCTCTGCCGGTCAGCGCCTCTTTTTATTCCGTCACTTCAACATGAGCGAGATTATGACAGACATCATTTCCCCGTTTTCTTTAGCTGACGAACAGGATTATTCACGTCCGAAAATCGGCCAGCAGGTCGAATTGAACCGTTCGCAGCTCGGGCAATACGTGCATATTGCCGATAACGCGATCATCGAAGAAACGCAGATCGGCGATTATTCGTATACGGCGGGCAACAATCAGATCTTCTACGCGACCATCGGCAAGTTTGTGTCGATCGCCACCTATGTCCGGATCAATCCGGGTAATCACCCGACGTATCAGCGCGTTGCGCAGCATCATTTCACCTACCGCAGCTCGGTTTACGGGCTGGGTGAAGACGATCAGGACTTTTTCGACTGGCGTCGTGAACATCACGTCACCGTCGGCAACGACGTGTGGATCGGCCATAACGCCGTGATTATGCCGGGCGTCAGCGTCGGGAACGGCGCGGTGATCGGGACATCGGCCGTGGTAACTAAAGACGTTGAGCCGTATTCCATCGTGGCGGGCGTGGCCGCGAAAAAGATCGGCATGCGTTTTGATGATTCAATGATCGAAAAGATCGAGAACAGCCAGTGGTGGAACTGGGATCACGATACGCTCAAAGAGAGAATGCCGGATTTTCGAAATCTGGATGTGTTTGCGGAGAAATATCTGTAAGGATCGGGACGATCCTTGCGGGGCAAAATTCGCGTTTTTTGCTGATACCTTATCATAAGGATCCCTGTCAGCAGAGAACGCGGATTAAAGTTCTTCAATGCTGGCGGCGATTTGATCGGATTCCAGCACGGTGACGCCGCCCAGTCCTGCGTTAAACGCCTGTTCCTGCAAGGCTTTGGCGACAACGTCCGAATCGATGGCTTTCCATTTTCCCGGCAACAGTTTAAACAGCGGCGCACTGAGTTGTTCAAGCAGGCGCGGCGGATGGCGTTTCCCGACCAGCAACGATGGCCTGACCAGCGTGAGCAAAGTCCAGCCCTGGTGCATCAGCGCCTGTTCCATGTCCCCTTTCGTCCGGTTATAGAGAAATCGTGAGTGCGCATCCGCACCGTTGGCGCTGACCGCCAGACAATGGCGCGCACCGAGTTCCTTCGCGGCTTTGGCGCAATCCACCACCAGATCGTAATCTACAGCGCGAAACGCTTCCGCGCTGCCCGCCTGTTTACGCGTGGTGCCAAGGCAGCAGAACAGCAGGTCGATCGGCTCATCCAGCGCGACCACCAGCGACGTGAGATTCGCCCCGAGCGGGTTGATCAGTTTATTACCCGGCGGCAGCGGGCGGCGGCTCGGCGCAACAATCCGGCTAACGCGCGGATCCAGCTGCAACAGACGCAAAAGCTCACGCCCAATCAGACCACTTCCGCCCAGAAGAAGAACTTTTGCCATATCACTTCCTTTTAAAAAACGGCCTTTACATGGAATTTCAGAAACAGATAAGTTCAAGTGTTACCCGATTGTAAATTTCCCGCTATAAGACAGTTCCTGTTACTCAGGCTTATCAGAAAGCGCGCGATCCCACAGCAGCTTTTTGCCAAATCCCAGGGCGTTATCCGTCATCTTGATGCTGTTAAGTTTCAGCGCCCAGACCGGCGCTTTCATGGCGATCGCCACCGGGAAGTGTTTGCAGTACAGACGGCGCGCGTGGCTCTCTTCTTCACCGGAAAGGATCGTCGCCTCACCGCGATACTGAATGCCTTTGATCAGCGCAATGGTTTTCGGATGCGGCGCGATCGTGCCCACCACCTGCGGCGATTTTGCCATCAGCGTGCCGTGCAACGTTTTCAGTTCGGTCATGAAGTATAAAGACAGGGTTTCAGCATCGGTGACGTAAAAGCAATTAGCGCTCCACATCTCGCCGTCGGCGGCGGCACACAGCGCCAGCACATGATTTTTGGTCAGGAATTTAAGAATGTGTTTCAGGTCGTCGGGGTTATTCATCGGAGGATCCTTGTCGTCTTTCCCGCAGTGTACCGTGACACACCGATGTTTTACGTCATTCTGCCGTGCGGTTCAGGTAAACTTACGCAAACTTTTCCAAATACGATGCGTCTATGTCCACTTCTCCCGTCTGGTTTTTATACATGTTGAGAACGCCCACCGGCATGCTTTATACCGGCATCACGACCGACGTGACGCGGCGTCTTGCCCGGCATCAGACCGGTAAAGGGGCGAAAGCATTACGCGGAAAAGGTGCACTGGAGCTGGTGTTCCACTGCGTGGCGGGGGATCGTTCTCTGGCCTCAAAGCTGGAAATCCGGGTGAAAAAGCTGAGTAAGCCTCAGAAGGAATTGCTGGTGAAATCCGCACCGGTATCCCTGCAACGTTATTTTGGATTGCCGGATAGCGGGAGTCAGGAACACAAGGCGCGGGAAGAAAACTAACGGGCCTGAAATCAGACCCGTTAGAAGTCAGACCCGCTGAAAATCAGAACCGGTCAAACGGCGGGGAGAATTCCACCTGCCCGCTGGCGTCGTTGAGGGCATCGTCGGACAAGGTGAAGAGCTGGAATGCCGCTTCGGTGTCCGGCCAGCGGCACTGCAAATTATGAACTGCCGCTGGTTTAAAACCAAAACGCCCGTAATACGTTGGGTCGCCAAGCACCACGACGGCGGCGTAGCCAAATTCGTTCAGGGAATCGAGCCCTTCGTACACCAGCTTTTCGCCCAATCCCTGACGACGCAAAGACTCGTCAACCGCCAGCGGTGCCAGCGCGACCCAGTTGCGATCTTCGCCCTGAATATCAACCGGGCTGAAGGCGACATAACCGACCACGCCACCTTCGTCATCGGTGGCAACAACGCCCAGCGTCAGCAGGCCGTCTTCGCGCAATTGCTGCACCAGGTCGGCTTCGGCACCACCGGGAAACGCGCGGCGCAACAGACGGTCAATGCCCGCGGCATCTACCGGAATTTCAGTGCGAATTAGCATGGCTCAGCTACCGGAGCTTTCGGCTCACGGTCCTCTTGCAGTCCCGCTTCGACAAAATCGGCCAGGCGCAGCAGCCCATTTTTCAGCAGCAGCGGCATAGTATCGAGATCGATAGAATCCATCAGATTCTTCACGTACAGACCGAGTTCCGTGTCACCCTCAATACGCAGACGACGCTGAAAGAACAGCGTATCCGGATCTTCTTTGCGCGCAGCAATCAAAATCAGATCGTTGGCGTTACCACTAAAGCTGACATCCGCGTCGCCTTTTTCTGCAACGATCAACTTGCCTTCGTCCACTGACATCAGCCAGCTCATGCTGAGATCGCTGACGTCAATTTTCAGCCAGCGGCCTTCGAGGAAATCCAGTTCGCCATCGGCCAGCGCCTGACGAAGCTGCCCGCTCAGTACCTGTTGCAAGACCTGACGCTGTAGCGCAAAAGGCGTGAATTTCAAAGGCACACTCAACAGGGATGGTCCCTGACGAACCAAACGTGCACGTAGTTTTTGCAACACTGGCACTACTCCTTTCGGTAACATTTTCGGCAATTTATTGGCAACTATTTGTACTATTTTGCCACATCGCCCGTAACGTTCAGCGGTGTACATCAATAAATACTGCAACAGAAAAACCTCCCGTACAACCTCCCCGACGGTTGCTGCGCCTTCAACACCCCAGAAACTGCCTCAAATCAAAATATTGCATCTATAGCTTCTCTAAAATAGTTCGCCAATCAAAGCCCTGACTGATGAATGAATAACGTCGGCAACTGGCTTTTCATCACCCACAACCCTTTCGCCACGGCGTGCGGTTGCAGTAAGGAACGAGAATGGAGCTACTTTGCCCGGCAGGGAATTTACCTGCGCTAAAAGCGGCCATCGATAACGGTGCTGATGCGGTATATATCGGCCTGAAAGATGACACCAATGCACGCCACTTTGCAGGCCTGAACTTCACGGAGAAGAAATTGCAGGAGGCGGCAAATTACGTTCACCGCCACCGCCGTAAGTTGCATATCGCCATCAATACATTTGCGCACCCTGACGGCTATCAGCGCTGGGAACGCGCCGTGGATATGGCCGCGCAGCTCGGTGCCGATGCGCTGATCCTCGCCGATATTGCCATGCTGGATTACGCCGCAACGAAATATCCGCACGTCGAGCGCCACGTCTCCGTTCAGGCTTCCGCCACCAACGACGAAGCAATCCGTTTCTACAAAAACAATTTTGACGTCGGCCGCGTGGTGCTGCCGCGCGTGCTTTCGATGCATCAGGTACGCCAGTTGTCTCGCACCACCGTCGTGCCGCTGGAAGTATTCGCGTTCGGCAGCCTGTGCATTATGGCCGAGGGCCGCTGTTACCTTTCTTCCTATCTCACCGGCGAATCGCCCAATACCGTGGGTGCCTGTTCTCCGGCGCGTTTTGTGCGCTGGCAACAAACCGCACAGGGCATGGAATCACGGCTGAATGACGTGCTGATTGACCGCTATGACGAAGGCGAAAACGCCGGTTATCCGACACTGTGCAAAGGCCGGTATCTGGTGGATGGCGCGAAATACCACGCGCTGGAAGAACCGACCAGCCTGAATACGCTGGAATTACTGCCGGAGCTGTTCGCCGCCAATATTGCTTCGGTGAAAATCGAAGGGCGCCAGCGCAGCCCGGCGTATGTCAGCCAGGTGGCACGCGTGTGGCGCATGGCCATAGACCGCTGCATGGCCGATCCGCAAAACTACAAAACCGACGAAGCCTGGATGAAAGCGCTGGGCGCGATGTCTGAGGGTACGCAAACGACGCTCGGTGCCTATCACCGTAAATGGCAGTAATTAAAGAGATCATCATGAAATATTCACTAGGAGCCATCCTTTATTACTGGCCAAAAGCGCAGGTTGAAGACTTTTATCAGGCAGCGGCAAACAGCAGCGCCGACATCATTTACCTCGGCGAGAATGTGTGTACCAAACGGCGCGAAATGAAGGTCAGTGACTGGATGGATGTCGCCCGTGAACTGGCGTCAGCCGGAAAGCAGGTGGTGATTTCCACACTGGCGTTGTTGCAGGCGCCGTCCGAACTTAATGAGCTGAAACGCTACGTCGAGAACGGTGAGTTCCTGCTGGAAGCCAACGATTTTGGCGCGGTCAATATGGCGTCTGAGCGCAGGCTCCCGTTTGTCGTCGGCCACGCGCTGAACTGCTACAACGCCGTCACGCTGAAACTGCTGCAAAAACAGGGGATGGTGCGCTGGTGTATGCCGGTTGAGCTTTCCCGCGACTGGCTGGTGAATCTGCTGAATCAGTGCCAGGAGCTGGGCATCCGGGATAAGTTCGAAGTGGAAGTGCTGTCTTACGGGCATCTGCCACTGGCCTATTCCGCGCGCTGTTTCACGGCTCGTTCTGAAAACCGTGGGAAAGATGAATGCGAAACCTGCTGCATCAATTATCCGCAGGGCCGGAAAATGCTGTCGCAGGAAAATCAGCAGGTGTTTATCCTCAACGGCATCCAGACACAAAGTGGCTATTGCTACAATCTGGGCAATGAACTGACGTCGATGCAGGGGCTGGTTGATATCGTGCGGCTGTCGCCGGAAACTCACGAGACGCTTTCCACTCTCGAGGAATTCCGCGCCAATGAACGGGGTTTGCATCCGTTAATGCTGACAGACAAAGCCGACTGCAACGGTTACTGGCAGCGCATTGCCGGGCTGGAACTGCGTCGCTGAGCGCTAAAATGACACTATGAAAAAGGGATATTACTTTTCGGTAATATCCCTTTTTTGATCAGACGCCTTTTCGCCGCGGCCTGAAAATCGCCCGCAGACGCACGCCGTCGCGCAGCATCCCCACGGCGATACCAATGAACGTATAAAACGCGCATAAAAGCAGAAGCATCAGGATGTCGCCGCCAACATCTTTAAACGGCAGCCCCATCTGATTCACCCCCGCAATCGCTTTGGTCGCCCAGGTCGAGGGCAGCATCGAAGATACCGCCCTGACCCACGCGGGCATCGCCTGCAACGGCCAGATGGTGCCGGAAATGTAAAAGACCGGCGTCGTCACAAAGGCCAGCGTCAGGTAAATCAGTTCCACGCTGCGCAGGCATTCCGTGACCAGTTTGCCTAATCCGAGCACGGCCAGTAAAAACGGGAACGTCAGCAGCAGAATTTCAGGAATGCTGGCCGTCTGCCGGTATCCCAACACCCAAGGCCACAGCACGAACAGGACAATCGACAGGAATAACCAGACCGGGATCAGCGCTGAAATCCCGCCAAGAAAGGCCGGTATCGCCGGTTTTCCGGAAGGCCCGCTGTTGAGCACAATGCTGACACGTACGCTGGCGATCAGCAGTGAGTGCTGCAATAACATAACCAGAAGACCGGGAAAGATAATCGCCGCGAAGCTGATGCCGGGGTTAAAGACATCCAGCGACTGCCCGATTATCGGCGACAACACCACGCTGGCCTGCCGCTCGCTGAAGCCGTTGCTGAGCAGTAAATCTGTGTTGTATTGCGTGAGGATCGCCTGATACGCCGCCAGCACATCCTGCTGGATCTGCCCGTTCGCCAGCCGGTTGGTCGCATCGCCGTACACCGGGATCACAATGTTTTGCCCGGCGAGGATCTTCTTCTCAAGATCCACCGGCATGATGATCACCGCGAACAATTTACGCAACGCCAGATCGCGTTCGGCATCGGCGAGATTATCGTAGTGGTTAGTTTCAACTTTCGACGTGGCATCCAGCTGACGGGTCAGCATGCGGCTGGCGGTGCTGTGATCCTGATCGATAACAGCGACTGGCAGATCCCAGACTGTGCGGTTAGCGTAAACCAGGCTCATCACACATAGCGAAAGCAGCAACATCATCCACATCGGTTTATCAAGCAAACCGGTAAGCACTTTGCTGAAGGTTCCCCACCAGGTTTTGAACCACTCGCGACGGGTCATTGTCCTGGCTCCTGTTGTTTCATGCGCATATACAGACGCTTGCGCACCAGCACACCGGTTAGCAACGGATAAATCAGCAGAATGCAGCACACCATCAGAATGCCGCGCAGCGATACCTGACGCAGGAAAACATCAAACATTGCCGCCAGCGCGTAACTCAGGGGTTCGATGCCGGAAATAATACGCGCCGGCAGCGGCATTGATAACACCGGAACGGCCATCCCGGAGAAGGTGAGCGCAATACTGACGAAAATCCCCATCATGGTATAAGCGGTGATGGTCGTTTTCGTGAAGGTAAATAACAGCAGCCCCAGGCTTTGCGCGGCAATCACATAAAAGAAGCCGATCACCAGCATATACAACGGATTACCGCTCACCCGTGCGTCGAAAAAGCCCACGAGCATGGCGATTTCCACCATCAGCAAGGTGGTGAAACACAGCGTGTACGGCGCGAGTTTCCCGAGCAGCGCGAGTGTAAATGACGGCGCACTGAGCAGCGCCTGACTGCGCGCCATCACGTAAATCATGCAGGTGACGGTGAAAAGTTGCAGAAGGTGGATGGTGGCGGCAAATTGCTGATAATAAATGTAGCTGCCGCTGGCGTTGAAAAGGCTACCGTAAGAGAGATCGACGCTGGCCAGTGACGGTAACGTTTTGCCGATTTCTGTCGCGATAATCGACCGGTAGCTGGTGTTCAGCTCAGTGATAAGCCCGCTGAAATCTTGCGTGGAATACAACCCGGCACCGTAAAACAGAGCGTTGTAATACAGAACCGCGCTCGGCTGTTTACCGGCCAGTACGTCCGCTTCGAAGTTCACCGGAATATACAATAATGCGTAATCCTGCGCGGTTCGCAGACGGTATTCCGCTTCCGGCAATCCGCCTTCAAAGGCCTGAACGTGCGCATGAGAACCCGCGTCGAGTTTACGGGTCAGCGTTTTGGATAGCGTGCTGTGATCGTTATCCACCACTGAAACGGGCAAATCCAGCAAGGTGCCTTCAGAGAAGTTGCTGCTGATCAGGCCAAACAGAAGTAAAGGGAAAATCCAGCACAGCCAGTGGATCACCGGCTTACGAAAGGCGTAATTTGCCTCGCGGGTAAAAGCACGACTGAAACAGCGCCATGCGGCTTTTATCCTTTCACTGCGCGGCGCTTTGACCGGCTTCACTTCGCCTTCCACTGCCAAAGTGCACTCATGCCCTGACGTAATCCGGGAACCGGTTTGGCAGGATAAAGGCGCACTTCAAAGGTTTTTAAATCGAAGTCACCGGTCGCGCGCGTTGCACGTTTGGTGGCGTAATCACCGAGCGGCGCGATATAACGCACTTCGGCTTCAATCATTTCATTATTCAGCGCAGGCACGCGCATCTGCACTTTGTCGCCTTTGCGCACGCCCGCCAGAATGTCTTCACGCAGGTTAAAAACGAAATAGGCATCAGGCAGACGGACTAACGTCAGCAACGGGCTGGACGCACTTTGCAGCTCGCCAATTTCCACCGGGATCGGCCCGACTTCGCCGTCTACCGGCGCTTTCACCTGTAAATCATCGGTCTGAGCTTTCACTTCCAGTAAATCTTCTTCCGCCTGACGCAGCTGCGCGGCGTAGCTCTCGCGTTGTTCCACGCGGTCGCCGTTGATGCCT
Organism: Rahnella sp. BCC 1045; assembly: GCF_019049615.1. Taxonomy (NCBI): domain Bacteria; kingdom Pseudomonadati; phylum Pseudomonadota; class Gammaproteobacteria; order Enterobacterales; family Yersiniaceae; genus Rahnella; species Rahnella sp. BCC 1045. Next base: position 33,944 of record NZ_JAFMOZ010000139.1, read on the forward strand.
TCATCAAGATTGGCTTTAGCAACGAGAACTTGTGCATACGCGCTGTCACGCGCACGGCGGGAATCTTCTAAGTCGGAGGCGGAGATAAAGCCTTTCCCGGCGATTTTCGCATTGCGGTTGTATTCATCGCGGGCGTTGACGTATTCGGCCTGAGATTGCGCCAGTGTCGCTTTCAGGTTGCGGATGCTTTCTTCACGCGTCCCGTTAACAGAAAGTTCGAGCTGGGCTTTGGCCTGATCGCGTGCGGCTTCCAGCGCGCGGAGCTGCGCCATCATTTCCGGGCTGTCGAGGGTAATCAGCAACTGGCCCGCTTTTACGTCATCGCCACGTTCGACATGACGTTCAATCACGCGGCCTTTGGCTTTCGACGCGACAATGACTTCAGGCGCATCGACTTCGCCCTGAAGCAGGAGATCTTCGTTATGCGCACGAAATAAAACAGCCAAAGAAACCGCAACCGCCACCAGCAGCAGGGTTAATAACATTCGTTTACTCATTGATACCACGTCCTTTTTGTTCGCCTGAATTATTTACCGGCATTGGTTTTCCCTTCCATCATTTTCCCTGCCTGCTTTCGCAGCCTTTTCAGGCGCATTTTTTACTTCAATGAAATCATAGCGGGATGAGCAGAGACTTTTTAACACAAAACAACATATTGGCTAAAATTATAGTTTAGGCGACTCCAATCTATTTTAAGCATGTTTAAACGGAAATTAAGGGCACAAATGCCGTATTCAATGAACGCGTAATGGGTAATACTCGGTCTAATTATGAGCGGAATGCACCCTTTCCCCTCCTCTTCATCAACGAGTGAGCCGTGATTATGTCTGATAAAAACACCGTTCCCCTTTCCGTGCTCGATCTGGCACCCGTCCCGCAAGGTGCTGATCCGGCGAAGGCTTTTCAATGTTCTCTGAGTCTGGCGCAAAACGCCGAGAAATGGGGCTATCAGCGCTACTGGATGGCAGAACACCACAACATGACCGGCATCGCGAGCGCCGCGACGTCCGTTTTACTGGGTTATATTGCGGGCGGGACGAAAACAATACGCGTGGGTTCCGGTGGCGTGATGCTGCCAAACCATTCGCCCTTGGTGATTGCTGAACAATTCGGAACGCTGGCGACGCTGTATCCGAACCGTGTCGATCTCGGCCTGGGCCGCGCACCGGGAACCGATCAGCGCACGATGATTGCGCTGCGCCGTCATCTTTCCGGGGAGATTGATAATTTCCCGCAGGATGTTCAGGAATTGCAGATGTATTTCGGCGACGTTCAGCCGCAGCAGGCCGTTCAGGCCGTGCCGGGACAAGGTTTGCATGTGCCAATCTGGCTGCTGGGTTCCAGCCTGTACAGCGCGCAACTGGCGGCGGCGCTAGGTCTGCCATTTGCCTTCGCCTCCCATTTTGCCCCAGATATGCTCTATCAGGCACTGGCGATTTATCGCAGCAAATTCCAGCCTTCTGCGCAGCTCGAAAAGCCGCACGCGATGGTGTGCATCAACGCGATTGCGGCCGATACCGATGAAGAGGCGCGCCGGATGTTTACCTCCAATCAGCAGCAGTTCATTAATCTGCGCCGCGGGATGCCGGGTAAACTCCCTGCGCCGGTCGATAACATTGAAAGCCTGTGGTCAGCACAGGAACGCTTTGGCGTCGACAACGCACTGCGCATGTCAGTGGTCGGTAATAAAGAGACGGTGCGTCAGGGGCTGCAAAATATTCTGCGTGAAACTGAGGCCGATGAGCTGATGATCAACGGTCAGATTTTTGATCACCAGGCGCGTCTGCATTCGTTCGAGATTGTCTCTCAGCTTCAGGGGGATTTGGTGAAAGAACAGCGCATCGGATAAACGTCGCGGTAAATGGCAGACGAAAAAAAACCAGCCTGTTAAAAGGCTGGTTTTTTATTATCTGAAATTCAGCGAACTGAAATCAGAATATTATGCGTCGGTAGTACGACGTGGTGCGCGGCTTGGCGGACGACGGTCGCCAGCGGCTGAAGAACCTTCACGACGGTCGCCGTTGAAAGAACGTGGAGCACCGTTACCACGGCCACCCTCACGACGTTCGCCATTGAACGGACGCGGAGCACCGTTACCACGACGCTCACCACCAGCACCTGCCGGACGGTCGCGACGCGGAGCTTGTGGCTGCGCATCACCGATCAACTGCATGTTCATCGGTTTGTTCAGGATACGGGTACGGGTGAAGTGAGACAGAATCTCGCCCGGCATACCCTTCGGCAACTCGATAGTGGAGTGCGTACCGAACAGTTTGATGTTACCGATGTAACGGCTGCTGATATCGCCTTCGTTAGCGATAGCGCCAACGATGTGACGAACTTCAACACCATCATCGCGGCCCACTTCGATACGATACAGTTCCATATCGCCAGCATCACGACGCTCACGACGTGGGCTGTCGCCATCACGTGCAGGGCGGTCGCTGTTACGCGCCGGGCGGTCACGACGGTCGCCACGGTCACCGCGGTCGCCACGATCTTCGAATTCACGACGTGGTGGACGGCTTTTGAACGGCTGATCAGCAGGAACGATCAGAGGGCGTTCGCCCTGTGCCATTTTCAGCAGTGCAGCGGCCAGCGTTTCGATGTCCAGCTCTTCTGCAGGTTGCAGTTTTGCCAGCAAGCCACGGTATTGATCCAGATCGCTGCTTTCCAGTTGCTGTTGAACTTTGGCTGCGAATTTAGCCAGGCGACGTTCGCCCAGCACTTCTGCAGTTGGGATTTCAACTTCTGGAATGGTCAGCTTCATGGTGCGTTCAATGTTACGCAGCAGGCGACGCTCACGGTTCTCAACGAACAGCAATGCGCGACCTGCACGGCCAGCACGACCGGTACGACCGATACGGTGAACGTAAGATTCTGAATCCATCGGGATGTCGTAGTTAACAACCAGGCTGATACGTTCTACGTCGAGACCACGTGCTGCCACGTCGGTTGCGATCAGAATATCCAGACGGCCATCCTTCAGACGTTCCAGAGTCTGCTCACGCAGGGCCTGGTTCATGTCACCGTTCAGTGCAGCGCTGCTGTAGCCGCTACGTTCCAGAGCTTCAGCCACTTCCAGCGTCGCGTTTTTGGTACGAACGAAGATAATCGCCGCATCAAAATCTTCAGCTTCCAGAAAACGTACCAGCGCTTCGTTTTTACGCAGACCATACACAGACCAGTAGCTCTGGCTGATGTCAGGACGGGTCGTCACGCTAGACTGGATACGTACTTCCTGTGGCTCTTTCATGAAGCGACGGGTAATGCGACGGATAGCTTCTGGCATGGTTGCAGAGAACAACGCGGTCTGATGTTCAGCCGGGATCTGCGCCATGATAGTTTCGACGTCTTCGATGAAGCCCATACGCAGCATTTCATCAGCTTCGTCCAGCACCAGGCCGCTCAGGTTAGAGAGGTTCAGGGTGCCGCGTTTCAGGTGATCCAGCAGACGGCCCGGGGTACCGACAACAACTTGTGGTCCCTGACGCAGTGCGCGCAGCTGAACGTCATAGCGCTGGCCGCCGTAAAGGGCAACCACATTCACGCCATGCATATGTTTAGAGAAATCAGTCATTGCTTCAGCAACCTGAACCGCCAGTTCGCGGGTTGGTGCCAGAACAAGAATTTGTGGTGCTTTCAGTGAAGCATCGATGTTATGCAGCAGCGGTAAAGAGAACGCTGCAGTTTTGCCGGAACCTGTCTGAGCCATGCCCAGAACGTCGCGGCCATTTAACAGGTGAGGAATACACTCAGCCTGGATTGGTGAAGGTTTTTCGTAGCCCAAATCAGTCAGGGCAGAAATGATCGGAGCAGACAGCCCCAGGTCAGCAAAAGAGGTTTCAAGCTCAGTAGTCATGTACACGTGCCTCATTAATAATGGCAGCCAGTCTACATAACTCGTCGAGAAAATTTTCAGTCATTTTCATTGAAAAGTGTGAACCGGCTCAAATTAGATTATAAAACGAACAAAGCAACCCTCGCCCGTTAAGGCGCTTAAAAATGGCATATACCATGATTAAAAAGGCTGATTGGTGTCGTCAGCTATTGCTGGTCCGATTCTGATAGGTCGTCTTGCTCATGGCCCAAAAGCGCCAATTCCAACAATGCATAGCGGTGCTCAACGAAGTTATGGACGTTGTTAGCTACCGTCAGTTTGAACAGTGCCGCGGCGCTGTTCTTGTCCCCCAGACTTAGGTAATGCTTACCTAAATAGAAGTCAGTTTCACTGAGATGCTCAGCGAGCGAAGTGTTATCCGTTGCTTCTGCCTTGAGGCGTTCCATCAGCGTAGATTCGCTGATTTTGCCCAGGTAGAATTCGACGATATTCCATCCCCATTGCCCTCTGTCCGCTTTGTCATAACGCTCCTGGAGCGCTACTTCGGCATTCTTCGGATTGATTTCTCGCTCCGCAAGATAAAGCCATAACGAACGGAAGGGATCATTTGGATCGTCTCGATAAAACGCCTGCAGATCATCCTGCGCTAACGAGAATCGGCCACCGTAATACAGTGCGATACCTCGGTTCAAACGCGCGTAGTTGTAAGTTGGATCAAGCTCTAGTACAGAATCAAACGCTTCATAGGCAGCATCGAAATTGCCTGCCTGCGTTAGGTAAATCCCCAGGTAGTTAAAAACTTCTGGCATATCAGGACGAATAGACAGCGCTTGTGAAAAATCATTTCGCGCCAGTGCTCTTAGCCCGAGACTATCATACAGCACACCGCGCTCATATAATAGCTGTGCTCTCTCATCGTCAGTCAATGACCGGCTGGCAAGTATTTGTTCCATGCGTGCCAGAATGACTTCCTGCTGCAACGTCGGCTGCAACGGAATCGCCAGAACTTCATTTTTACGCCAATCATGGTTGCTGCATCCTGCCAACATAAGTGCTGTCGCAACATAACACCAGCGCAAGAAAGGCTTCATTTCTACTCCCGGAGACAAACATTGGATGAACGTCCTGTCATCCGCTTGCTTAACACAAACGCATCCTACGTTCGTGAGACGAACAGCCCCCTTCCAGCTGGAAAGGAGCTGTAAAACTTCTGTTACAGATTATTCTGCTGCAGGTTGCTCAGTTGTATCGTCCTGAGTTGGTGCGGTAGCTTCTTTGATGCTCAGACGCACACGACCCTGACGGTCAACTTCCAGAACTTTAACCGGAACTTCCTGGCCCATCTGCAGGTAATCAGTCACTTTCTCAACGCGCTTATCAGCGATTTGAGAAATGTGAACCAGACCTTCTTTACCGCCGCCGATGGCAACAAACGCACCAAAGTCAACGATACGGGTCACTTTACCCTGATAGATACGACCCACTTCGATTTCTGCAGTGATCTCTTCGATACGACGGATAGCGTATTTCGCTTTCTCGCCGTCGGTTGCTGCGATTTTAACAGTACCGTCATCTTCGATTTCGATAGTGGTGCCAGTTTCTTCAGTCAGAGCACGGATCACAGAACCACCTTTACCGATCACGTCTTTAATTTTGTCCGGACTGATCTTGATGGTGTGGATGCGTGGAGCAAACTGAGAGATATCGCCACGTGGTGTGCTGATAGCCTGTTCCATTACGCCCAGAATGTGCAGACGCGCACCCTTAGCCTGGTTCAGAGCCACCTGCATGATTTCGCGGGTGATACCTTCGATTTTAATGTCCATCTGCAGCGCGGTGATACCGTCGCGGCTACCGGCCACTTTGAAGTCCATGTCGCCCAGGTGATCTTCGTCACCCAGAATGTCGGACAGAACGACAAAGCTGTCGTCTTCTTTAACCAGACCCATTGCGATACCCGCAACAGCGGCTTTAATCGGAACACCTGCATCCATCAGGGCCAGAGAAGCACCACAAACAGAAGCCATTGAAGATGAACCGTTAGATTCGGTGATTTCAGAAACTACACGTACGGTGTACGGGAAGTCTTCTGGTTTTGGCATCATTGCCAGCACGCCACGTTTAGCAAGACGGCCATGGCCAATCTCACGACGTTTTGGCGAGCCAACCATACCTGTTTCACCAACAGAGTACGGAGGGAAGTTGTAGTGGAACAGGAAGCTATCAGTCTTCTCGCCCATCAGCTCATCCAGATTCTGCGCATCACGTGCAGTACCCAGAGTTGCGGTAACCAAAGCCTGAGTTTCACCACGGGTGAACAGCGCAGAACCGTGGGTACGTGGCAGAACGCCAGTACGCACGTCCAGACCGCGGATCATGTCTTTTTCACGGCCATCGATACGCGGTTCGCCACGGAGAACACGGCTACGAACCACGTTCTTCTCGATGCTGCCCAGGATGTCGGAGATTTCGCCCGCATCCAGAGCGTCGTCTTCAGCTTGCAGAGCCTGAACAACGTCAGATTTGATAACGTTGATCTGAGCGTAACGATCTTGTTTATCAGTGATCAGGTACGCATCACCCAGACGGGATTCAGACAGTGCAGCCACGCGAGCGTGCAGCTCGGAGTTAACCGCTTCTGGCTGCCAGTCCCATTTTGGCTTACCGGCTTCAGCAACCAGTGAGTTGATGTTGTCGATAACGATTTGTTGTTGTTCGTGGCCGAATACGACCGCGCCCAGCATCTGATCTTCGCTCAGCACTTCAGCTTCAGACTCAACCATCAGCACCGCGCCCTGAGTACCGGCAACAACCAGGTCCAGACGGCTTGTTTTCAGCTCATCTGCGGTTGGGTTCAGAACGTACTGGTCGTTGATGTAACCAACGCGTGCAGCACCGATTGGGCCGTTGAATGGAATACCAGACAGGCTCAGGGCAGCAGACGCACCGATCATCGCAACGATGTCAGGGTTAACTTGTGGGTTCAGGGAAACCACAGTCGCGATAACCTGAACTTCATTCAGGAAAGAGTCCGGGAACAGAGGACGGATCGGACGGTCAATCAGACGCGAAGTCAGCGTTTCGCCTTCACTTGGACGGCCTTCACGACGGAAGAAGCTACCCGGGATACGACCAGCAGCGTAAGTACGCTCCTGATAGTTAACTGTCAGCGGGAAGAAGCTCTGACCTGGTTTCGCTTTTTTCTGGCCAACAACGGTAACGAATACCGCGGTGTCGTCCATGCTAACCATAACAGCTGCAGTAGCCTGACGAGCCATCATGCCGGTTTCCAGCGTAACGGTGTGCTGGCCGTATTGGAACTTACGAATAGTCGGATTAAGCAATGTAATATCCTTGTTTGTGGCGCGCAGCTGTTATGACAGCAGTTCACACCGATAAATATCCGAGCTTCTCACTACATTCTCGCGACTAATGACAATCCTTATTGGCCTGACGTTGTGGCAATAAAGTCTCTCATTAGCCGCGCGAAAACATCTGTAACGGAAGTTCATGTTCTTAGAATAACAATAGAAACAGCAGCCATACAGTAACCTGATTTGCTGATGCTTCCTAGAATAAAGGGGCCTATTGGCCCCTTTACACTGAAACTCGCTTGATTAGCGACGCAGACCCAGACGTTCGATCAGGCTGGTGTAACGTGCTACATCTTTACGCTTCAGGTAGTCCAGCAGTTTACGACGCTGAGAAACCATACGCAGCAGACCACGACGGCTGTGGTGATCTTTTTTGTGCTCTGCAAAGTGACCTTGCAGATGGTTAATTTGAGCAGTCAGCAGAGCAACCTGAACTTCGGTAGAACCACTGTCGTTAGTGCCACGACCGAAGTCGGAAACGATTTGAGCTTTAGCTTCAACGCTTAGAGACATAATCTTACTCCAAAATATTATAGATAATTAAACGGGAGCCGATCTCTAATTCAGCTACCCAATGCATAAGCTGCGCTATTCTACCCTTTGCTATATGTGATCGCAAGGTGAGCAGAAAGCGCTTAATCCGTGTATTCGACGACTAAACGACGCGGCGCAATGCGCCCATCATCATCTATTTCGCCCACACCGATAAACTTACGTTCTTCGCCTTCGGTGATGCGAACCATGCCACTCGCCGGCGCGCCAGATGCCTGAACAGGTTGGCCCTGCTTAACATATCCGGCCACCACAGGCAGCAGATTCACTTCCGGGAAGTCTTCACATGCGCTGTCCATCGGCAACAACAACGGATCCAGCAAAAGACGAGGCTCTATGCCCTGCTCTTCAGCCTGAGCAATCAACTCATGGAGTTTTTCCATGGTGACCATACGCTCAGAAGGATAGGTTGCGACCTGCAAACGACGCAGATAAGTCACGTGCGCACCACACCCCAACTTCTCGCCGAGATCATCGACAATCGTACGGATGTAAGTACCTTTTGAGCAGTGGATTTCCAGCTCAACTTCAAAACCTTCCCAGCGGATGAACTTGAGTTCATACACTGTAATACTGCGCGATTCTCGCGGAACTTCGATGCCCTGGCGCGCGTACTCATACAGCTTTTTCCCTTCGTATTTCAGTGCAGAATACATGGAAGGAATTTGCCGGGTTTCCCCGCGGAAGCTGTTGAGTGCGTCATCCAGTTGCTGCTGACTGAAGGTCACTTCACGTTCAGAAATGATCGCGCCTTCAGCATCAGATGTGTCCGTGCGCTGTCCCATACGGGCGATAACACGATAACGCTTATCTGAATCGAGCAGGAATCGGGAAAACTTGGTGGCTTCACCTAAGCACAACGGCAACATGCCGGTAGCCAGAGGATCCAGCGCACCGGTATGCCCTGCGCGGTTAGCGTTATAAAGACGTTTAACCTTTTGCAGAGCATCGTTGGACGACAAGCCAATCGATTTGTCCAGTAGCAGAACGCCGTGAATGTCACGACCGCGGCGACGTGGGCGGCTCATTTATACTTCCTCGTCATCGCCTGCAGCTGAACGACGTTCAGCATCGTTCTTCACAACGTTGGTCACCAGGTTAGACATGCGCATACCTTCAACCAAAGAGTTGTCGTAAGCGAAAGTCAGTTCCGGCACGACGCGCAAACGCATTGCTTTACCGATCAGCGTGCGGATGAAACCGGATGCGTCCTGCAAAGCTTTGATGCCATTTTTGACACGATCAGGATCGTGATTGTCAGTCGTCAGAACGTCCAGGAAGGTCACGAATACTTTGGCATAAGCCAGATCGCGTGAAACTTCAACGCCTGAAACTGTCGCCATTCCTACGCGCGGGTCTTTAACTTCGCGCTGTAAGATAATAGCGATTTCTTTTTGCATCTCCTGAGAGACGCGCTGAGTACGGCTAAATTCTTTTGCCATGATGCTTTTCTCCTCACTTGATCCAGACAAATAAGGGGGCGCAAGGCCCCCCATCTGGATATCAGCTACTTCGCAAACGTTAAGCGATAGTACGTTTGATCTCGATGATTTCGAAGACTTCGATCACATCGCCAGCACGCACATCGTTGTAGTTCTTAACGCCGATACCACATTCCATGCCGTTACGAACTTCAGCAACGTCATCTTTGAAGCGACGCAGGGATTCCAGCTCGCCTTCATAGATCACCACGTTATCACGCAGTACACGGATTGGGTTGTTACGCTTGATCATACCCTCAGTAACCATACAACCTGCAATTGCGCCGAATTTAGGTGACTTGAACACGTCACGAACTTCAGCCAGGCCGATGATTTGCTGTTTGTACTCTGGCGCCAACATACCGCTCATCGCCTGCTTAACTTCGTCAATCAGGTTATAGATAACGGAATAGTAACGCAGATCCAGGCTTTCGCTTTCTACGACACGGCGGGCAGAAGCATCTGCACGGACGTTGAAGCCGAGGATGATCGCGTTGGAAGCAGCAGCCAGCGTTGCATCAGTTTCGGTGATACCACCTACACCCATGCCTACGATTTTGACTTTCACTTCGTCGGTAGACAAGCTCTGCAATGCATCGGAAATCGCTTCGCAAGAACCCTGTACGTCAGATTTCAGAACGATGTTCAGTTCAGAAACTTCACCTTCGGTCATGTTCGCGAACATGTTCTCCAGTTTAGATTTCTGCTGACGAGCCAGTTTAACTTCGCGGAATTTACCCTGACGATACAGAGCAACTTCACGAGCTTTCTTCTCGTCACGAACAACGGTCACTTCATCACCCGCAGCAGGAACGCTGGACAGACCCAGCACTTCGACAGGGATTGAAGGACCTGCTGACAGAATGTCACGACCCATTTCGTCACGCATCGCACGGACACGGCCGTATTCGAAGCCACACAGAATGATGTCGCCTTTATTCAGCGTACCTTCCTGAACCAGAACGGTAGCAACCGGGCCGCGACCTTTATCCAGGAAGGACTCGATCACAACACCACTCGCCATACCGGTACGAACAGCTTTCAGTTCCAGAACTTCAGCTTGCAGCAAGATGGCTTGCAGCAGATCGTCGATACCAGTACCGACTTTAGCAGAAACGTGGATGAACTGAGACTCACCGCCCCACTCTTCTGGCATAACGCCGTACTGAGACAGTTCGGTACGAACGCGATCCGGATCAGAGTCTGGCTTATCAATTTTATTGACTGCAACGACGATTGGCACACCAGCAGCTTTCGCATGCTGAACTGCTTCGATCGTTTGTGGCATCACGCCATCATCAGCAGAAACAACCAGAACCACGATGTCCGTAGCCTGAGCACCACGAGCGCGCATTGAAGTAAACGCGGCGTGTCCCGGTGTATCCAGGAAGGTGATCATGCCATTTTCGGTTTCAACGTGATAAGCACCGATGTGCTGGGTAATACCACCGGCCTCGCCTGCTGCCACTTTCGTAGAACGAATGTAGTCAAGCAAAGAGGTTTTACCGTGGTCAACGTGGCCCATGATGGTCACAACCGGAGCACGTGGCTCAGCGGCAGCAGAAGAAGCTGTATCACGATCGCTCATCAGCGCTTCTTCCAGCTCGTTCTCACGACGCAGAATAACTTTGTGGCCCATTTCTTCCGCAACCAGCTGAGCAGTTTCCTGATCAATAACCTGGTTGATGGTGGCCATGGCGCCCAGTTTCATCATGGTTTTGATGACCTGAGAACCTTTCACTGCCATTTTATTTGCCAGTTCGGCAACAGTAATGGTTTCGCCAATCACGACATCACGGTTAACCGCGATAACAGGCTTGTTGAAGCTCTGTTGCAGGGTGCTTGGTTTGCGTTTGCCTTTACCATTACGGCCAACAGCACGGGCTTCTTCGCGATCCGCTTTAGATTCGGACAGCTTGTTGCCTTTCTTCTGTTTGGTCGCTTTGCCACCGCGGGTACGGCTACGACGTTCGCCTTCAACTTTGGCGTCATTCTCGTCTTCAGCAGCACGGGCGTGGGTAGAAGTGGTGACATGGTAGTCAGCAGATTCTGATTCGCTTGGCGCGGCAGTTTCAGTCCAGACACCAGAGTCAGCCATTTTACGGGCTTCTTCTGCAATGCGCTTGGCGTTTTCTTCAAGCTTACGCTGGGCTTCTTCTTCCGTTTTGCGTTTCAGCTCTGCGGCTTCAGCTTCACGGCGTGCTTTCTCTGCCTGAGCTGGTTTGGTTACTTCATCGGTATGTTGATTCGTCACTTTATCTTTTTCCGCTGCGTCACGCTTAGCTTTATCAGCGGCCTCACGTTTAGCTTGCTCTTCGGCGGCGCGCTTGGCTTTTTCCTGAGCTTCGCGCTGGGCTTGCTCTGCTGCTACACGCTGTGCCTGTTCTTCCGCGTCACGCTTCGCCTGCTCTTCCGCTTCGGCCTGGGCAATCTCTGCCTCGGTCATATCACGTTTAACATAAGTGCGTTTCTTGCGGACCTCGATTTGCACCGATTTACTCTTCCCGCCGGTGCTCGGAATATTCAGTGTACTACGCGTTTTGCGTTGTAACGTCAGTTTGTTTGTCGCACCTGAGTTTCCACCATTCAGATGCGCCAACAATGTTTCTTTTTCTTGCTGGGTCACAGAGTCAGCTTCGGACTTCGAGATCCCTGCATCAGCAAATTGCTGTACCAGGCGATCTACCGGTGTCTGAATCTCTGCCGCCAGCGATTTTACAGTTACATCTGTCATGCTGTTCCTTCCTGCTACAGTTTATTACGCGTTGTCGCCAAACCAGCAGATATTGCGCGCAGCCATGATAAGTTCACCAGCCCGCTCGTCAGTAAGACCTTCAATATCAGCCAGATCGTCGACACCCTGCTCGGCAAGATCTTCCAGCGTACAAACCCCTTGGGCAGCCAGTTTAAATGCCATGCTACGTTCCAGACCCGCCAGGTTCAGCAGATCATCAGCAGGCTTTTTATCACCGAGACTTTCTTCCTGGGCTAAAGCAATAGTGGTCAGCGCTTCTTTTGCACGTTCGCGCAGCGCGTCTACGGTGTCTTCATCCAGGCCGTCGATTTCAAGCAGTTCGTTGACTGGCACGTAAGCCAGTTCTTCAAGCGTAGAGAAACCTTCTTCGACCAGAACCGTGGCAAAATCTTCATCAATGGCCAGGTATTTCGTGAAGGTATCAATCGCAGCGTGTGCCTCAGCCTGATGCTTGGCTTGCAGGTCGTCTGCTGTCATCACGTTCAGTTCCCACTTGTCATCACCACGATGCTGTTTCAACAATTGGGAGGCCAAACGCACGTTCTGACCATTACGGCCAATCGCCTGTGCCAGGTTGCTGGCTTCGACGGCGATATCCATGGTGCATTTATCTTCATCAACAACGATGGAAGCGACGTCTGCCGGCGCCATAGCGTTGATCACGAATTGCGCAGGATTATCATCCCAAAGGATGATATCGATACGTTCACCGCCCAGTTCACTGGATACGGCCTGAACGCGTGCGCCACGCATACCGACACAGGCACCTACCGGGTCGATACGTTTATCGTTGGTTTTCACTGCGATTTTTGCACGGGAACCGGGATCACGGGCTGCCGCTTTAATCTCAATCAGCTCTTCACCAATTTCTGGTACTTCGATGCGGAACAGTTCGATCAGCATCTCATTACGTGAACGGCTGACAAACAACTGGGCGCCACGTGCTTCCGGACGAACATCATACAGCACGCCACGGATACGGTCGCCAGAGCGGAAGTTTTCACGCGGAAGCATGTCTTCACGCAGGATAACGGCTTCAGCGTTGCTGCCTAAATCCAGTGCGATGCTGTCGCGGTTTACTTTTTTAACGACACCAGTGACGATTTCGCCCTGTTGTTCGCGGAATTGCTCAACCACCATTGCACGTTCTGCTTCACGTACTTTTTGTACGATAACTTGTTTAGCAGTCTGTGTGGTGATGCGGTCGAAAGTGACCGACTCAATTTGGTCTTCGATGTATCCGCCAAGCTCGATGGACGGATCTTCGTATTGTGCGGCCTCGAGGGTGATCTCGCGGGTAGGCTGAGTCACTTCGTCGACTGCAACCCAACGACGGAAGGTATCAAAGTCACCGGTTTTGCGGTCAATGCTGACGCGGACTTCGATTTCCTGCTCGTATTTTTTCTTGGTCGCTGTTGATAATGCAATTTCCAGCGCTTCAAAAATCTTCTCGCGCGGGAGGGATTTTTCATTAGAAACTGCTTCTACAACAGCCAGAATCTCTTTGTTCATCCTAGTTGCCTCTTCCAAACTCTTTAAAAGTGGGGTACCAGGTTCGCTTTCTGGATGTTGCTCAGTGCGAACACTTCATCTTTCCCTTCCACTGTCACCGTGATCATTTCGCCTTCGACAGCCTTAATAATGCCCTGCCATTTGCGACGGTTCTGCACAGCCATTCGCAGGACAATGCTAACTTCGTCACCGAGGAAACGTTGATAATGTTCAGCGGTGAACATAGGACGATCAAGGCCTGGAGAGGAAACTTCCAGGTTATAGGCGACGGTGACTGGATCTTCTACGTCCAGCACAGCGCTCACCTGGTGGCTGACATCAGCACAATCATCAACATTGATCCCGGCGTCACTATCAATATAGATGCGCAACGTCGATTGGCGAGCCCGAACGAACTCGATGCCCACCAGCTCAAAGCCAAGTGCCTCGACTGGTGCTGTAATCAGCTCTGTTAATTTTTGTTCTAATGTGGACAAGCCCACCCCCAAGACATAAAAAAAGGGCTAAATAGCCCAGTGATTCTGTTGCCAAATAACAAAAAACCCCGATAAATCGGGGCTTTATGCAACTGGACCCTATTTGCCGCACAGGCGGCTTCGGTGCAACTTTCGCAAAGTATTATTTTCAAATTGAAGCTTTCAAATTGGAGCTGCAGAACATCACAGGAAGATACTGAAAGTCTATTTGAAATAAACACTTAGGGAAAGTGGTTGCGGGGGCCGGATTTGAACCGACGACCTTCGGGTTATGAGCCCGACGAGCTACCAGGCTGCTCCACCCCGCGTCCGAAAACGTGGCAAATATTACGCCGATAACCGCTTAAAAGCAAGTTATCATAAAGATTGGTACCGAGGACGGGACTTGAACCCGTAAGCCCATTCGGGCACTACCACCTCAAGGTAGCGTGTCTACCAATTCCACCACCTCGGCACTCTTTTTTTCACAATCGCTCATACTGTCCAAGCACAAGCCACTGTTTAAAACTCTGCTTCTTTTGATAAGAAGTTTACTGCTTAGTGAGGAACGTCACTGTTAGGCGCTGCTGGAGCGGCCGGTGCAGTAGTCTGCTCAGTTTGTGCTGGCTGACTTAAGTTTTCCCACTCACTACCTTTTTGGCCTTTATTGGTACTCATGTTCCCAAGAATCAAACTAATGATAAAGAACAGTGCGGCCAAAATGCCTGTCATGCGGGTCATGAAGTTACCGGAACCACTCGAACCGAACAATGTGCCAGAAGCACCTGCTCCGAAAGAGGCTCCCATATCAGCGCCTTTACCCTGTTGCAGCATAACCAGAGCCACAAGGCCGATTGCTACGATAAGGAAAATCACCAGAAGAGCGTCGTACATAGTAGTACCTGTATCCTCGCGGGTTCACCGCATGCCAATTGCTTCTCACCAATTTAGCAGGTCATTCAAGGACCCACTGAAGCGGGTGTGAATACTAACCAAAGCCGTATTACCGCGCAAGGGCAATTTTCATCAGATTGTTCGTTTGCGGAAAAAATCGTCAAATATCCGTCAAAACAACCAAAGTGATTCATTTTACGCCGCTCCCCGGAAATAAAGCTGCGGCGAAAAAAAATGAAAATTCTCCGTTTTTTATCGGCTTACGGCTTCACGGCTTTTACGGCATCGGCGATACGGTTCGCCAGTTTTTCGACCAGTGCCGCGTCTTCGCCTTCAACCATCACGCGCAGCAACGGTTCGGTGCCTGATTTGCGTAACAGCACACGGCCGCGACCACCCAGCTCTTTTTCCACTTCAGCAGTCACTTTTTTGACGTCGTCGGATTCCAGCGGATCATGTTCCCCGGCAAAGCGAACATTCACCAAAATCTGCGGCAACAATTTCATGCCGCTGCAAAGATCGTGAAGGCTCATATGGTTGCGAACCATCGCAGTGAGCACTTGCAAACCGGCCACGATGCCATCTCCTGTGGTGGTTTTGTCCAGCAGGATAATGTGACCTGAGTTTTCTGCACCGATGCGCCAGCCTTTCTCCTGCATTTTCTCCAGCACGTAGCGGTCGCCGACTTTAGCGCGGGTGAAAGGAATGCCCAGCTGTTTGAGCGCCAGTTCCAGCCCCATATTGCTCATCAGCGTGCCCACGGCGCCGCCTTTCAGCTGCCCCTGGCGCAAACCTTCGCGCGCAATGATATAAAGGATCTGGTCGCCATCGACCTTGTTGCCTTCGTGGTCAACCATGATCAAACGGTCACCGTCGCCATCAAATGCCAGACCGAGGTCAGCTTTTTCTGCCAGAACGCGTTTTTGCAACTGACGTACATCTGTCGCACCGCATTCTTCATTGATGTTCATGCCGTCAGGCTCGCAGCCGATCGCAATCACTTTAGCACCCAGTTCGCGCAGCACGCTTGGGGCAATGTGATAGGTTGCGCCATTGGCACAGTCGACCACAATTTTGAGGCTATTCAGGCTCAGTTCGCTCGGGAATGTACCTTTGCAAAATTCGATATAACGGCCTGCTGCGTCAACGATCCGGCTGGCTTTGCCCAGTTCGGCAGACTCTACGCAGGTCAGCGGTTTTTCCAGCTCAGCTTCAATAGCCTCTTCAACTTCATCAGGCAGTTTCGTCCCGTCGATGGTGAAAAACTTGATGCCGTTGTCGTAGTAAGGGTTATGCGATGCAGAGATAACAATCCCCGCTTCTGCCCGGAATGTTCTTGTAAGGTAAGCAACCGCTGGCGTTGGCATAGGTCCGGTGAAAGAAGCCGACAGACCGGCCGCAGCCAGCCCGGCTTCCAGTGCAGATTCCAGCATATAACCGGAAATGCGGGTGTCTTTGCCGATAATAACTTTGCGCGAACCGTGTCGGGCCAGCACTTTACCGGCAGCCCAGCCGAGTTTCAGAACAAAATCAGGTGTAATCGGGCTATCGCCTACTTTTCCGCGGATGCCATCTGTCCCAAAGTATTTACGGTTGCTCATAGTTATTTTTTATTCCTTGCAGAAAGTGTGGCTTCGACGATACGCATCGCTTCAACGGTTTCTTTGACATCATGTACCCGGATTATCTGAGCGCCTTGCATAGCCGCGATGACTGCACAGGCGACACTCCCGGTAACCCGCTTTTCAGGTGACACATGCAGCAGTTGCCCCACCATAGATTTTCGCGACATACCCACCAGAAGCGGCAATCCCAGATGATGGAATTCTGCCAGTCGGGCGAGCATCTGGTAATTGTGTTCCAGATTTTTACCGAAACCGAAGCCGGGGTCGAGTAACAATTTATTTTTAGGAATACCGGCGTTCACACAACGCGAAATTTGCCCGGCAAGATACTGCTCAACTTCGGCAACTACATCTCCGTAATGCGGAGAATGCTGCATTGTTTTCGGGTCTCCTTGCATGTGCATCAGACAAACGGGTAACCCGGTTTCTGCCGCAGCCTGCAATGCTCCCGGCTCCTGAAGCGAACGAATGTCGTTAATCAAATGCATGCCCGCATTCGCGGATTCGCGGATCACTGAAGCCTTCGAGGTATCGACAGAAATCCAGACATCAAAACGCCGGGCTATCGCCTCAACGATCGGTACCACGCGGGCCAGTTCTTCATCTTCGCTCACTTCAGCTGCGCCCGGACGCGTTGATTCGCCCCCGATATCAAGGATTGTCGCGCCAGCATCAACCATCGCCTGAGCGTGTCGAAGCGCAAGATCCAGCGTGTTGTGTCGCCCGCCATCGGAAAAAGAATCCGGGGTAACATTCAGGATCCCCATCACTTGGGGAAAAGTGAGATCCAGTATCGACTCTCTGGCTGTGAGGTGCATAAATCATGTCCCTTCTGGTCGTTCGTGAGGCAGTTTCAAATTCCGAGACAAAGAATGCACGCATAAAAAACCCCGGGCAAGCCCGGGGTTGAGTGTTATCTGCGTTATTTTCCAACCAGCTGCTTATTTGCCGCTGAATTGCTCAAACATCGTGTTGCCAGGATTTGGTGTACGAGGTTCGTCAACTGGCGTTGGGGCTTTAGGCGCACCACCGTCGTTAGAATTGCCGTTACCGTTTTTACCGTTTGCATCGTCCCAGCCTGCTGGCGGGCGAACTTCTGTACGGTTCATCAGGTCGTCAATTTGTGGTGCATCGATGGTTTCATATTTCATCAGGGCATCTTTCATTGAATGAAGGATATCCATGTTTTCCATCAGCAAAGTGCGTGCACGCACATAGTTACGCTCAACCAGTGATTTTACTTCCTGGTCAATGATGCGGGCTGTTTCATCAGACATATGCTTAGCTTTCGCCACTGAACGACCGAGGAAGACTTCGCCTTCTTCTTCTGCATACAGCAACGGACCTAATTTCTCTGAGAAGCCCCATTGCGTCACCATGTTACGGGCAATCGACGTTGCAACTTTAATGTCGTTAGACGCGCCGGTAGACACTTTTTCCACGCCGTAGATGATTTCTTCAGCAAGACGGCCACCGTACAAGGTAGAAATCTGGCTTTCGAGTTTCTGACGGCTGGCGCTAATGGCATCGCCTTCAGGCAGAAAGAAGGTCACACCTAATGCACGTCCGCGAGGAATAATCGTCACTTTATGCACCGGGTCGTGTTCAGGAACCAGACGGCCAATAATGGCGTGGCCTGCTTCATGATACGCGGTCGATTCTTTCTGCGATTCTGTCATCACCATGGAACGGCGTTCTGCACCCATCATGATTTTGTCTTTGGCTTTTTCGAACTCAACCATAGACACCACGCGTTTGTTACCACGCGCGGAGAATAGCGCAGCTTCGTTGACAAGGTTTGCCAGGTCAGCACCGGAGAAACCAGGTGTACCACGGGCAATCACAGAAGCATCAACGTCAGTGGCCAAAGGAACACGACGCATGTGAACTTTCAGAATCTGTTCACGGCCACGAACGTCCGGCAAGCCAACCACAACCTGACGGTCGAAACGGCCTGGACGCAGCAATGCCGGGTCAAGAACGTCCGGACGGTTAGTCGCGGCAATAACGATGATTCCTTCGTTACCTTCGAAGCCATCCATCTCAACCAACATCTGGTTCAGCGTTTGTTCACGTTCATCATGACCACCGCCTAAACCTGCGCCACGCTGACGGCCAACGGCGTCAATTTCATCGATGAAAATGATACATGGAGCGGCTTTCTTCGCCTGTTCGAACATGTCACGCACACGAGATGCACCCACACCCACGAACATTTCAACGAAGTCAGAACCGGAAATAGTAAAGAATGGAACTTTAGCTTCACCTGCAATGGCTTTAGCCAGCAAGGTTTTACCGGTACCCGGAGGACCGACCATCAGAACGCCTTTAGGAATTTTACCGCCCAATTTCTGGAAACGGCTCGGCTCGCGCAGGTAATCTACCAGTTCGCTCACTTCTTCCTTCGCTTCGTCGCAACCTGCAACATCAGCGAATGTGGTTTTGATTTGGTCTTCCGTCAGCATGCGGGCTTTGCTTTTGCCAAAGGACATTGCACCTTTGCCACCGCCACCCTGCATTTGTCGCATAAAGAATATCCAGACGCCAATCAGGAGCAGCATCGGGAACCATGAAATAAAGATAGTTGCGAGGAAGCTCTGCTGTTCAGGCGGTTCGCCAACAACTTTCACGTTTTTGCTCAGCAGCGTATCCAGTAATTTAGGGTCATTTACCGGGATATAGGTTGTGTATTTGCTGCTGTCTTTTTTGGTTACGTCAATCGCACGTCCATTGATACGTACTTCACGAACCTGGTCTTGGGCCACTTCGGTAGTAAAGGTAGTGTAATCCACCTTACTGCCATTCGACTCGCTGGGCCCAAAACTCTGAAATACAGACATCAATACAACCGCGATGACTAACCAGAGGATCAGGTTCTTCGCCATGTCACTCAAGGGATTAACCTCATATTACAACTGTGTTAACAAACAGCGTTAGGGTACTACTCTTTCCGCCCTGTCGCTACGATGTACACTTCTCGCGAACGTGCTCGGGAAGCGTCTGGCTTACGAATCTTCACCTTCGTAAACAGGGAGCGAATTTCCCGCAGGTATTCATCAAAGCCATCTCCCTGAAACACCTTCACCAGGAAACTTCCGCCTGGTGCTAATACATCCCGACACATATCCAGCGCTAACTCAACCAGATACATCGATTTTGGAATATCGACTGCCGGAGTACCGCTCATATTCGGGGCCATATCGGACATGACCACCTGAACTTTGTTTTCTCCCACGCGTTCGAGCAGCGCTTTGAGAACTAATTCATCACGAAAATCCCCCTGAAGGAAATCGACTCCTACAATAGGATCCATAGGTAAAAGGTCCAGAGCAATAATTCGCCCTTTGTTGCCGATTTGGGTCGCCGCAAACTGCGACCAACCGCCCGGTGCGGCACCTAAATCGACGACTGTCATACCCGGTTTAAACAGCTTATCGCCTTGCTGGATTTCATCAAGTTTAAACCAGGCACGGGAACGTAGGCCTTTTTTCTGTGCTTGTAGCACATATTTATCGCTAAAGTGTTCCTGCAACCAGCGACTGGAACTTGCAGAACGCTTCTTATTAGACATTATTTAATAACCATATAGTTTTCCAACCACCCTGAGTTAGAGCTTTTGGAACAAGCTGTTAGCATCATGACGTCTATGGCTAAGTCAGTATAATTCCCTTCCCGGAGCAGTCCGGGTTGGTGATATACATGAGATGGCGGTAGAATGACCCGTTTTCAATCCCAACTTAAGCAAAAAAGACGATGAATCTTAACAATAAACAAAAACAGTACCTGAAAGGTCTGGCACATCCACTAAAACCGGTTGTCATGCTGGGTAACAACGGCCTGACTGAAGGCGTGCTGGCCGAAATTGAACAGGCCCTGCAGCATCACGAGCTGATCAAGGTAAAAGTCGCGGCAGAAGAACGCGAAACGAAGACCTTGATCGTAGACGCAATCGTGCGTGAAACCAAGGCGTGTAATGTGCAAGTCATCGGCAATATGCTGGTACTTTATCGCCCTTCTACCGAAGACCGCAAAATTATCTTACCGCGTTAATCTGTTAAGGTTTAACGAAAAGCGCTTTAGATTTTCGGAAAGGTGCCACGAAATCACGTTCAGGGAAAGGCCTCAGGTGGCCTTTTTACTTTAGTTTTCAATTTACTGTGAAGCAATTCACTGCATGAATGTGAGAATTACAGGGCGAAACAACGTGTTTCGCCCTTTTTAATGCAGATTTTTAGAGATATTCGACCTTCAGTACTTCGAACTCAACATCACCGCCAGGCGTTTTGATAACGACCACATCATCCTGTTCTTTACCGATTAAACCCCGTGCAATCGGTGAGTTCACAGAAATCAGATTCTGCTTAAAATCAGCTTCGTCATCACCCACAATGCGGTAAGACTGTTCTTCTTCTGTGTCCAGATTCAGCACTTTCACTGTTGCGCCAAAAATGACACGACCAGTTGCCGGCATTTTAGTGACATCAATAACCTGAGCATTTGAAAGCTTGGCTTCAATTTCCTGGATGCGACCTTCACAAAAACCCTGCTGCTCGCGGGCGGCGTGGTATTCAGCATTTTCTTTCAGGTCGCCATGCTCACGTGCAGTGGCAATATCTGCGATGATTTTCGGACGACGGACACCTTTCAGATGGTCCAGTTCTTCACGTAATCTTTCTGCGCCACGCAACGTCATCGGAATCGGTTTCATATATTATTACCTCTAACTTTGTCCTTTCGGTAAACACCGTCCTGATTGAATCAGGTAAGAAATTAAGCCAGCTCTTCTGACCGACTCTCTCTGGCGAAAAACAAAAAAAACCTCACCCGGGGTTGCCACCAGGCCAGGATTCATTTTGCATTATGATTCGTATTTTAACGTAGAGTTCCTTGAGGATCATTGTTTACTTTCAGCCACGTTGCGCCTTGGTTCGTAGCATCGTAGTATGGCACCACTTTATCCTGCCGTTACCCAGAGCCTTTACTCAAAATAATGCGTTTTTTACGAATTGTCAGTGGATTAGCATGCGCGTTTGTACTGAATACAAATGCGGCCCAGATCGAGAATTACACAGAATATCTGCCGGACGGCACGAATCTGGCTGTGCTGGTACAGAAAATCGGTGCCCCTGCACCCGTGCTTGATTATCACGGTTCGCAGATGGCTCTGCCTGCCAGTACAATGAAAATTCTCACCGCGTTGGCGGCTCTTTTGCAGCTCGGCCCCGATTTCCGCTTCACTACCACGCTCGAAACTCCGGGTTCCGTTTCTGATGGCGTGCTGAAAGGTGATTTGGTTGCTCGTTTTTCCGGCGATCCGACACTGAAACGTCAGAATATTCGGAATATGGTCGCGGTGCTAAAAAAACAGGGCATCAAAGAGATCAGTGGCGATGTGGTTATTAACACATCTGTATTTGCCAGCCACGATAAAGCGCCCGGCTGGCCCTGGAACGACATCACCCAGTGCTTCAGCGCACCACCGGCGGCGGCAATAGTCGACAGGAACTGTTTCTCCGTGTCCCTCTACAGCGCCCCGAAACCGGACGAAAATGCCTTTATCCGCGTGGCATCTTATTACCCTGTTCATATGTTTAGCGAAGTACGCACTCTGGCAAAAGGCTCGCCAGATGCCCAGTACTGTGAGCTGGACGTAGTGCCGGGTGAGTTTAACCGTTATACCCTGACAGGTTGTCTGACCCAGCGCAGCGAGCCTTTGCCTTTGGCATTCGCCATTCAGGATGGGGCCAGTTATGCGGGCGCAATTCTGAAAGACGAATTGCTGCAAGCGGATATCCAGATTGATGGCACGTTAAAACGCCAGACTCAGCAAACGCCTGCCGGAACTGTGCTCGCTCAAACGCAGTCCGTTCCGTTGCATGATTTACTGCATCAGATGTTGAAAAAATCTGACAACATGATCGCCGATACTGTTTTCCGTACAATCGGTCATCAGCGTTTTGGCGTTCCGGGAACCTGGCGTGCGGGTTCGGATGCAGTTCGTCAGATTCTGCGTCAGAAAGCAGGCGTGGATTTGGGCAACTCAATTCAGGTTGATGGCTCCGGTCTCTCCCGTCATGACTTATTGTCTCCGGCTACCATGATGCAGGTGCTGCAATACATCGCGCAGCACGATAAAGAGTTAGACTTTATTTCTATGCTGCCTTTAGCGGGCCATGACGGAACCTTGCAATATCGCGGCGGTCTTCATGAAGCGGGCGTAGATGGCAAAGTGTCAGCGAAAACCGGTTCACTTGCTGGCGTTTATAATCTGGCGGGCTTTATCACCACGGCCAGCGGACAACGCATGGCATTTGTCCAGTTCCTCTCCGGTTACGCGGTTCCGCCTGAAGACCAGCGCACACGGCGTGCTCCGCTGGTGCGCTTTGAGAGCCGTCTCTACAGGGACATCTACCAAAATAATTAACCACGGAGCCGTGCCAGACGATGAAACTGCTGATAGTTGAAGATGATGAACTTTTACGGCAGGGATTATCTCTGGCACTTACCAGTGATAATTATGTTTGCGACTGCGCTTCTACAGCCGCTGAAGCGCAAAGTCTGATTCAAACCAGCCAGTACAGCCTGGTGATCCTGGATTTAGGATTGCCGGATAAAGATGGCGCAACGCTGTTGCGTCAGTGGCGACGTCAAAATATTTCCCTCCCCGTGCTGATTCTCACTGCCCGCGATGCGCTGGAAGACCGCGTTGATGGCCTCGATGCCGGTGCGGATGATTATCTGATCAAACCTTTTGCTCTGGTGGAATTGCAGGCCCGCGTCCGGGCACTCATTCGTCGTTATCAGGGGCAAAGTGACAATCAGATATCTGTCGGAAACCTGACCATTAACCTTTCGTCTCAGCAGGCCTATCTGGGCGATTCTCCGGTAGAAGTCACACCTAAAGAATTCGCCATTTTATCCCGTCTGATGATGCGAGCCGGGCAGACCGTCAATCGCGAATTGCTTCAGCAAGATCTCTACACCTGGCAGGACGATTTGGGATCCAATACGCTGGAAGTTCATGTGCATAATCTGCGGCGGAAGTTGGGTAAAGAGCTGATTCGCACAGTTCGCGGTATTGGCTATCGGTTGGAAGTTTTACCATGACCAGTATGCGCCGCCGCCTGCTTGTTATGCTGGCCCTGATCCTCTTCGTCACCCAGCTCACCAGCGTTTTCTGGCTCTGGCATGAAAGCCAGGAGCAGATAAACCTGCTGGTGAATGACACGCTTTCCGCAAAAGTCCGCAATGCTCACGTTGAGAAAGAGATTGCGGAAGCTATCGCGTCCCTCATTGCGCCCTCTTTGCTGATGATGACGATTACCCTGGTTTTATCTTTCTGGGCCATCAGTTGGATCATCCGGCCACTTAATCAGTTGCAAAAGCGCCTGGAAACCCGTTCTGCGGATAACCTGACGCCCCTGCCACTCAATACAGAAATCCGTGAAGTGGTGGCGGTGACCAACACACTCAACCAACTATTTTCCCGTCTTTCCAATACCATCCAGCAGGAAAGGCTGTTCACCGCCGATGCTGCACATGAGCTGAGAACTCCGCTGGCCGGCGTCCGACTGCACCTTGAAATCATGCAAAAAAATGGTGTGGATGGCAGCGATACGCTGATAAGCCGCATCGATCTGTTAATGCACACCATCGAACAATTGCTGATGCTTTCGCGCGCTGGGCAAAATTTTGCAAAAGGTGAATACCAGAAGGTTGATCTGGTGAGTAACGTCGTCGAACCTCTCCGGGAAGAGCTGAGTGAGATGCTTGCCGATCGTCAGCAGCAGCTGATCATACAGATGCCTGCCCGTGCTGAGATTCAGGGTGACGCGGTACTGCTCCGGCTTATGGTGCGAAATCTGGTGGAAAATGCTTACCGGTACGGGCCGGAGAACAGCGAAATTGCCATCGTGATTGAGCCTCAGAACAACGGCTTTCTGGTACAGATTAATGATGAAGGTCCGGGGATCGATGAAGCCAAAGCCAGTGAACTGACGCAAGCCTTCAAACGAGGCGATCAGCGGTATGGCGGCAGTGGATTAGGACTAAATATCGTTATACGCATTGCGAATTTACATGGCGGAACCCTGGCGCTCCGCAATCGCTTGGGGGCAAAAGGGCTCAGCGCCCAATGCTGGTTGCCACATGTGGCAATACAGAATTCGCTTACTCTCCCTTCTCTTTGAAAAAAAACCATTAAAAAAGCTGCCATAACAGGCAGCCTTTTCGCTATACGCACAACGCCAGTGCAGGGGATTAACGTTCGTAAATGATTTCGACGCCTTCGTCGTCATCTTCATCCCAGTCATCATCCCAGTCGTCGTCGGCTTCAGATTCCACTTCAGCCAGCTGTTCACGATGATAATCATCCCACATGAACTCAACTTTCTCTGGCACAGCAGCTTCAACGGCCATGTGCTTAGGATTTTCATTGATGAATTTCATCACATCCCAGCACAGTGCGTTAACGCCTTCGCGGTTCGCGGCGGAAATCAGGTAGTAATTACCTTCCCAGCCTAAAGCCTCAGCGATCGTTTTAGCACGTGCTTCTGCTTCTTCTTTTTCGATCAGATCAACTTTGTTGAATACTAACCAACGCGGCTTTTCAGCCAGTTTAGCGTTGTATTGCTTCAGTTCGTTGATAATAACTTTAGCATTTTCGATCGGATCAGATTCGTCGATTGGCGCAATGTCAATCAGGTGCAACAAAACGCGGCAACGCTCAAGGTGCTTCAGGAAGCGGATACCGAGGCCGGCACCTTCAGAAGCGCCTTCGATCAAACCCGGAATGTCGGCAACCACGAAGCTTTGTTCGTGATCCATACGCACAACGCCCAGGCTTGGAACCAAAGTCGTAAACGGATAGTCAGCAACTTTCGGTTTTGCAGCAGACACTGAACGGATAAATGTAGATTTACCTGCGTTCGGAAGACCCAGCATCCCCACGTCGGCTAACAACATCAGCTCGAGCGCGATATCACGCTCCTCACCTTTGGTGCCCATTGTTTTCTGGCGCGGAGAACGGTTCACGGAAGATTTGAAACGGGTATTACCCAAACCGTGAAAACCGCCTTTGGCGACCATGTTGATCTGACCATTCTGAGTCATATCGGCCAGCACTTCACCGGTGCTCTGGTCCAGAACGCGTGTTCCGACAGGCACTTTAATGGTGATATCTTTACCGCGTTTCCCCGTACAGTCGCTGCTTTGACCGTTGGTGCCGCGCTCAGCACGATAAGATTTCACAAAGCGGAAATCGATCAGCGTATTAAGGTTTTCATCAGCAAGCAGGTAAACGTCACCGCCGTCGCCGCCGTCGCCTCCATCAGGGCCGCCACGAGGGATATATTTTTCGCGGCGGAAGCTGACGCATCCGTTACCGCCATCACCGGCCACAACCAGAATCGTGGCTTCATCAACAAACTTCATTTGTACCGTCTCCGTAAATCATTCACCGGGCAGCTAGTGTTTAGCTACCAGGTTTTGCCCTGTCCGACGCGGCCACCAGCGATGGCCAACTGCGGAAAACATTGCCCCCGCCACCACCACAATTGCCCCGATATAACCAACAAAATTGAGCACGGGTGCAGCAAAAAAATCGGGCCAGGCAAGTGCCAGTAAATCTGAAAATAGCAGGGTAAACAGCGGAGTCAGCGTCACAATTGCACTGACCTGGGCCGCCTGCCATCTCGCCATCGCTTCCGCTAAGGCGCCATATCCTACTAAGGTATTCGCGCCGCAAAACAACAGACAGGCAAACTGCCAGCCGCTGAGCTGTGAAAGCACCGCCGGGCTGGCCAGCGGGAGCAATGCGATAGAACATAAAGTGTACAGCAAAAACAGGATCTGCGGTGAGGCGAGTTGACGCAGCAATACTTTCTGTGCCACACCATAAATCACCCAAACCGAGGCTGCCCCGACACCAAAAATCACACCCAAAGTGTAATCTGTCAGCCGGGTAAAAATCTCAATCAGGCTGGTATTAAAGAATAATACCAGCCCGAAAATCAGCATAATGGCGCCAATAACCTGCGTGATCCGCATCTTTTCTTTCAGGATAATCACACTCGCAAACATCATACCGACCGGCGAAAGCTGGCCGATAACCTGCGAGGCTGTCGGGCTTAGGAATTGCAAGGAGGAACTAAAAAGTACGAAGTTCCCCAGCAACCCGCACGTTGCGATCAACACTAAAATCAGCCAGCGTGGGCGGCTAAAAATCGCTCTGGGCGGCAATCTGCGTTTAACTGCCAGAATGCACCCCAGCACAATTGCAGCCAGAGAAAACCGATACCAAACCACAGTAAAAGGATCCATTACCACCAGGACCTGCTTCATGGCGATGGGTAAAGAACCCCAGCTCATAGCAGTAATTAGTGCTAACAGAATACCAACAGATGCCTGTGATTTTATGTCCATATCCCGCCAGAATGGGCTAACCAGAATGTAAAAAGCCCCGCAACGAATTGCGGGGCTTACATCTATTTACTAAGACGCGAAAAACTTATTCAGCTTCGATGCTGATGTACTTACGGTTTTTCGGGCCTTTAACTTCGAACTTGACTTTACCGTCAGCCAAAGCAAACAGAGTGTGGTCCTTGCCGCAACCCACGTTGATACCAGCGTGGAATTTGGTGCCGCGCTGACGAACGATGATGCTGCCTGCCAGTACTGCTTCGCCGCCAAAGCGTTTTACGCCCAGACGTTTAGCTTCTGAATCGCGACCGTTACGTGTGGAGCCGCCAGCCTTTTTGTGTGCCATTGTTCCGCTCTCCTAATCTTAAGCGCTGATGCCGGTGATTTTAACGTCAGTGAACCACTGACGGTGGCCCTGCTGCTTACGATAGTGTTTACGACGACGAAACTTAACGATTTTGACCTTTTCGCCACGACCGTGAGCAACGACTTCAGCTTTGATTACACCGCCAGCAACTAATGGCAGGCCGATGTTAATTTCTTCACCGTTTGCAATCATCAGAACCTGATCGAATTCGATAGCTTCGCCAGTTGCAACGTCCAGCTTCTCGAGACGAATAGTCTGCCCTTCGCTGACACGGTGTTGTTTACCACCACTTTGGAAAACCGCGTACATATAAAACTCCGCTTTCCGCGCACTCAACTTTGTATAGTCCAGAGGGCGCTATAAATATTCACAATAGGGCGCGAATTCTACGCAAAAAATCAGCATAAGACAAGAGCACAATGACGACAAAAGAAGAAAAAAAGCGCAGTTCTTTCGATATCATTTATCTACACTGTTTTTCAAGTACAATCCCCATTACAGTTAGCGCCATGTGCCAATGTGAGCCAGACCTCATTGCGGCGAAGAGAAAAACAGCCGAAAAAACACAATGAACCTAGAACAGATTATCGATCTTACCCAGGATGACATGGCTGCGGTCAACGCATCCATCCTTGAGCAGTTGAATTCAGAGGTTTCTCTCATCAATCAGCTGGGATACTACATCATCAGTGGCGGCGGCAAACGTATCCGTCCGATGATAGCAGTACTGGCAGCCAAAGCACTATCCTACGACGGTGATAAACACATTAAAGTCGCCGCTCTGATTGAGTTCATTCACACCGCGACATTACTGCACGATGACGTAGTTGATGAGTCCGATATGCGCCGTGGAAAAGCCACGGCCAACGCCGCTTTCGGAAACGCCGCCAGCGTGCTGGTCGGTGATTTTATCTACACCCGCGCTTTCCAGATGATGACAGATTTGGAATCACTGCCGGTTCTGGCTCTGATGGCCAAAGCGGTGAATGTGATTGCAGAAGGTGAAGTGCAGCAGCTCATTAACTGCAATGACCCCGACATCACCGAAGAAAGCTACATGCAGGTCATTTATAGCAAAACCGCCCGCCTGTTCGAAGCGGCATCACAATCTTCTGCCATGCTGGCTGGCGGGAACACCGAACAAATCACGGCGTTGCAGGATTATGGTCGCTATTTGGGCACGGCATTCCAGCTGATTGATGATCTGCTCGATTATGACGCCGATGGCGAAACGCTGGGCAAAAATACCGGTGACGACCTCGATGAAGGCAAACCGACTCTGCCTCTGCTGCATGCAATGCAATACGGCGACGCTGAGCAGTCAGCAATGATCCGCAAAGCTATCGAAGAAGGCAACGGACGCCATTTGCTGGAGCCCGTTTTGGCCGCCATGCATCAGTGGGGTTCTCTGGCTTATACTCGTCAGCGTGCTGAAGAAGAAGCTGACAAAGCGATTCAGTCTCTTCAAGTACTGCCTGAATCTGAATATCGCTCCGCGCTTGAAGGTTTGGCGCATCTGGCCGTTAAACGCGATTTCTGATGTTTCATGTTTCCTGACGTGCCTGTCTGCACAGGCGCGTCAGTTCTGGCAAATCTATGAATCGTCAGACTTACGCAGCCTGTTTAGTATTTCCGATACCCCTTCCCTCACGATAAAAGAGATCATCGTTTCGCGCTCAGGCTCCTTGAGTTGCTTATAACTTTCGATCCAGATCGCCAGCGGATCCTGATGTGACGTGTAAACATATTCAGCAGAATGTTCATTCATCGCGAGACTGGCGACGGTATTACCCGGCAGGCTGTCAATGTGATATTCCACTGCACGTCCCTGGACACCACGTCTGCGCCGTTTGATCCAACATAATCTGCGCGCCATGCCGTGCACGCCCTGTGTTGAGGTAGGAAGGCCATCTTTTCCGGTCAGTTCCTTTGCTGCAAACCACTCTTTTTTCATAACGATCCTTGTCTTTCTCATATAATCCAATAAGAAAGGTTGCTGTTATAAATCCATGAGAATTCTGCGGATGCTTTCCCTTTTCGCTGCAAGCCCATTTTAGAGAAGATATTAAAACAGACTATTTAGGAAAACGCCTATTTAACGGAAAGAAGATATTCAATTTTTCGGAATGAGTCTACTGTTGCCGCACAATGTTTCCATGAAATATGTTTATCAACAACAGAATATCTCCCTTGAAAGTCTTTTTTAGAAAGTTATGTAATCAAATTGACAGGCCGCATGCGCAATAAAATAAAAACCCTATAATAAACAAGCAATAATGTCATTTTAACCTTATGTGAAGTGCATATCCTCTTCATCATTCATTAACCCAAATCGTTATTTTCTTCTCTTAAATCATTCAGATCTATAATTGCGTTCAAATTATCAACACTTCAATAACGCGTTCGTATTAAATGAACTCGAAAAATAGGATAAAAAAAGAGTATCAGGCAAAAAAGCAAACTGAATTTACTTGTTTGTTTTAATTCTAATAAGAATGTATTTTCTTAATCCGAGCAGAAAATATTTTTTAGGAAACATTGATAGGATTGAACTGGACGCGACTAAGCAATCATTGAATATATGTTTTCAAAGAAAGTCTTATAAAAGCGATTTAAAAATAAGGAAAATACCATGATGACAAGGAATGATGACTGGCATCAGGCTGATATTATCGCAGCCCTGAGAAAGAAAGGGACGACACTCGCAGCGGTGTCACGATCCGCCGGATTGAGCTCTTCAACCCTTTCTAATGCACTCTCCCGGCCCTGGCCAAAAGGAGAATTGCTCATCGCCGGGGCGCTGGGCGTTCACCCGTCAATTATCTGGCCAAGCCGTTACTTTGATGCCACCACGTTTCAGATCATCGAACGCCGGTGCCGCATTCCCAATGAGCATAAATGATGCCAATAGAGAATGCCGCCGGAGATACCGGCGGCTTCACTTGAGGCTTATCAGTGATTGATAAACTGTTCTCCCAATTCGATATCTTTACGCAGGATATCCAGCATCGAATCCAGTGATTGCTGTTCGAAAGCGCTGAGCTTGCCAATATCAATGAGCTCAGTGATGCCCTTTTTACCCAACAGAACAGGCTGTGCGAAGAAACGGGCATAATCGCCCTTTCCTTCTACATAGGCGCATTCAACAACGTTACTTTCACCTTGCAGGGCACGAACCAGTGAAAGCCCGAAGCGTGCTGCCGCCTGCCCCATAGACAAAGTAGCAGAACCGCCACCCGCTTTAGCTTCGACCACTTCGGTTCCTGCATTCTGAATACGCTTGGTCAGCGCAGCGATTTCACTATCGCTAAATGCCACACCGGGCACCTGAGACAATAAAGGAAGAATTGTCACCCCAGAGTGTCCGCCAATCACGGGCACGTCAATTTCCTCAGGCTGCTTACCTTTAAGTTCAGCCACGAATGTGTTCGAGCGGATTGCATCGAGCGTGGTGACGCCGAACAGTTTGTTTTTGTCGTACACACCTGCATTTTTCAAAACTTCGGCAGCAATAGCAACCGTGGTATTGACCGGGTTGGTGATAATACCGATTAATGCGTGCGGACAGGTTTTCGCAACCTGCTGAATCAGATTACGCACAATACCGGCGTTAACATTAAAGAGGTCGGAACGATCCATACCCGGTTTGCGCGCCACACCGGCAGAGATCAAAACGATATCCGCGCCTTCAAGCGCTGGCGTTGCGTCTTCGCCACAGAAGCCTTTAATTTTTACTGCAGTAGGGATATGGCTCAGATCGACGGCGACACCCGGAGTAACAGGTGCGATATCGTATAATGACAGTTCGGAACCGGAAGGTAGCTGGGTCTTGAGCAGAAGCGCGAGGGCCTGACCGATACCGCCCGCAGCACCTAGAACTGCAACTTTCATCCTATACTCCTTTTTTATCACTAACTTATAAGTGTCGTGGAATTATTTTGGGTGTGACCTTAATCACTTATACAGCTAAAAACAATCGCTCAACTGCTGGGAAACTGAGCTTGGTCGTTAAGAAAGTAAAAAAACACCGCTTAGCGCCATTTTTCCGGTCTTTTATGACTTTTTATCGGAAAGCTACACCTTAAAAGTAGCACCACAAAACCCGCCAGGTTAAAAAATGGTTAAATTCAATTCAATGTGAGAGCTGAATCGAGATCATCTGATTAACAGCAATCCGGCGAATCATTCCCCGCGATGCACTATTTCGGCATATTCATGACGTCCAGATGTATACTTCGCCGCTGTCATACCCGTCTGAGTGCAAAATTCTGATGTTACGTGCCGACCCCGTGTTGCATAAAAATTCAAATATCTGCATAATCAACAAAACGATGATACAGAGACCAGGGTGCAAAATGCGTAATCCTGCTAAACAGGAAGATTTGATCAAAGCCTTCAAAGCACTGTTGAAGGAAGAGAAATTCAGCTCTCAGGGCGAAATTGTCGTCGCACTTCAGGAAGACGGTTTCGATAATATCAATCAGTCAAAAGTCTCACGGATGCTGACAAAATTCGGCGCGGTGCGGACCCGCAACGCAAAAATGGAGATGGTTTATTGCCTGCCTGCCGAAATCGGCGTGCCGACAACGACCAGCCCACTGAAGAATTTGGTCTTAGATATTGACCATAACGACGCCGTCGTCGTTATCCGCACCAGTCCGGGCGCGGCACAGCTGATCGCGCGCCTGCTTGATTCTCTGGGCAAATCCGAAGGGATACTGGGCACCATTGCCGGCGATGACACAATTTTTACCACGCCCGCACGGGGTTTCAGCGTCAGACAACTTCACGACGCAATCCTCAGTTTGTTTGAACAGGAACTCTGATACGGCGATATATTGCGCTGTTTCCTGCTTCAGTTCTGTGCCTGAGGTCAGAAGAAAATAATTTCTGGCCTCAGCCTTCCTTGCCTTATCCAACTATCAGTTACCCTTCTCTAACGTTATACCGTCGTTTTAAATACACGCCTCACGTCGTTATCCCTGTTAATTCTGTTCACACGAAGCACTTTCCCGTCACATAAACATTTCCATGGTGTGATTGACTGCAAAATTAAGCACAAATAGTCAAATTCACTCAATCCGTTGATTTTACGAAAAATTAACACCAAAAGATCGATTTTCGAGCAATTTTTATTCCTTTTTGTTATTAAAAATTCAAATAGCCCCCACATAACCACCAAAATAACTATTAGCAAACTATTAATATTCCGAGTGACTAGATGTATACTCATTTCCGTGGTGTGAAACACCAGTTGTTGAAAACATAATAAAATCGACGAGGTCAAAATCATGAACGTTAAAACTAAAATTGCAACATTAAGCATTCTATCTGCTCTGTCATTCGGTGCTTTTGCAGCACAACCTGTTTCTCAGGATCAGGCCGCTCATCTTCAGTCACACGGGATGATCAGCGTAAGCGGCGTTGCCGGTGCACCTTCTGATATCCGTCAGGCATTGTCTGATAAAGCGGATGCCAAAGGGGCTAAAGCATTTCGTGTTATCGAAGTGCGTGAAGAAGGTAACTACCACGCTACCGCAGAAATTTACCAATAAACCTGGGTAAATGAAGCGAAGGGGCCTGAATGATTCAGGCCCGCGCAAAGCGCATCAAGACGGATTTGTCTCTGCCATCATCAATGTTCCTCCACGCTTTTCGCGTTGCCGGACTCAGATATTCCAGAACTGATGAATCCAAATCTCAACCGGCGTTGCTCTCTCATTTTTTAACATCAACGTCTATGAAATTAGGAAATTATCATGAAAATCATGACCACTATTGCCGCTCTTAGCCTGCTGTCTGCTGTTTCTTTCGGCGCGCCTGCCGCACAACTGGTTTCTAATCAGCAGGCAGAGAATCTTCAGCCTATGGGCACTATCAGCGTCAGCGGCGTCAATGGCGTCCCGACAGACATTCGCCAGGAGCTGTCCGATAAAGCCGACAGCAAGGGCGCAAAATCTTATCGTGTGATCGAAGCACATAACGACGGTGCTTATCACGCAACCGCAGAAATCTATCAATAAGATTTCTGAGTCAGTCCCTGATACAAAACCACTGCCTGAGTATTTGAATTAGCGTTACCGGGTTTCAACAGCCACATACCAGCGAAAATTAATGCGCTGTTGAGGCTGGGAAGAGAGAAGACACTGCCACTGCCGCTCTCTTGCTAACGTAACCCTCGTCGTCCTGTCCGACGACACCCTTTGGCCCTCAAACTTTTTGAGGGCCTTTTTTTGTCTGCAAATCGCCGCATAGCCAAATCCCAGGCAAAAAAAAGCACAGCCATCGCTGTGCTTTCAGTTTATACGCTGCGGGTATAACTGTTACTGAGCGGCTTCCGCTTTGGCAGCCAGCGCCGTCAATAACTTCCCGTGAATGCCACCAAAACCGCCATTACTCATCACCAGAATATGATCGCCCGGCTGTGAAGCCTTGATCACCATATCGACCAGTGAATCGACGTCCGCACTCCAGTGCGCAGGCTGGATACAGCGCTCTGCCACTTCAGCAACCTGCCATGGAATATGCTGCGGCTGAAGCAGGAACACTTCATCGGCGCGACCGAGAGAAGGCGCCAGCTCATTTTTGCTCATGCCCATTTTCATGGTATTTGAACGCGGTTCGAGAACAGCCAGAATACGTGCCGTCCCGCCCACTTTGCTGCGCAATGCAGAAAGAGTTGCCAGAATAGCCGTCGGGTGATGCGCAAAATCGTCATACACGCTGACGCCATTTTCAACGCCACGCAGTTCAAGACGGCGACGGGCATTGATAAAATCACCCAGTGCCTTGCAGGCATCTTCAGGTTTCACACCAACATGACGCGCAGCCGCAATCGCCATCAGCGCATTATGCATATTGTGTTCGCCCACCAGATTCCAGTTCACCTGACCGACCACTTCGCCATGAAGATAAACCTCGAAAGCGCTGGCATCTGGTGTCAGTTTTTTTGCATCCCAGGCGCAATTTTCTGCTTCACCGGCAAATTCCTGTTCGCTCCAGCAGCCCATCGCCATCACTTGTTTCAGCGGCGTGTCATGCTCAGGAAGGATAATTTTACCTTTACCTGGCACCAGACGAACAAGGTGGTGGAACTGTTTCTGGATCGCTTTCAGATCATCGAAAATATCCGCGTGATCGAATTCGAGATTGTTCAGGATCAACGTCCGCGGGCTGTAGTGAACGAATTTGGAGCGCTTATCAAAGAACGCGCAGTCATATTCGTCCGCTTCCAGAACCATAAACGGGCTGTTTCCAAGACGAGCAGAAACCTCGAAGTTGCCCGGCACACCGCCAATGACGTAGCCCGGCTCGTAGCCGCAGGCTTCAAGGATCCACGTAACCATTCCCGCCGTTGTGGTTTTGCCGTGCGTACCCGCGACAGCAATAACCCAGCGCTCCGGCAGAACATGATCGTGCAGCCACTGCGGGCCGGAGACATACGGGATCCCCAGTTCGAGCACGGCTTCGACACACGGGTTTCCGCGCGTCATCGCGTTGCCGATAATTACCAGATCC
The DNA here is from genome assembly GCF_019049615.1 of Rahnella sp. BCC 1045. NCBI lineage: Bacteria > Pseudomonadati > Pseudomonadota > Gammaproteobacteria > Enterobacterales > Yersiniaceae > Rahnella > Rahnella sp. BCC 1045. Next base: position 68,737 of record NZ_JAFMOZ010000139.1, read on the forward strand.
GGTTGAGGATCTAACTGAGCCGGATCGTAACCCTGGATCAGCGCGATCCCTTGTTTTTCCAACAGCGTACTCATCGGTGGATAAACGTTGTCGTCCGAACCGGTTACCTGATGCCCTTGTGCACGTGCCAGCATCGCCAGCCCGCCCATAAACGTGCCGCAAATCCCAAGAATATGAATGCGCATATATTTTCCATTAATGCCTTTAAGTCAGCCGCTATTCTACCGCTCAGAATCGCCCAGAAGAAATGGATTTGCCTATGATTCGTCCATATATTTGGGCTAAACTGCCCATGCTCTTGTGAAGGTTTTATTAACGAACCGTTATCCATCCTAGATTCAGGGAACGTGTTATGAAAACGTTAGGCGAATTTATTGTTGAAAAACAGCAAGACTTTCCTCATGCAACCGGTGAGCTCACCGCCTTGCTGTCAGCAATAAAACTCGGCGCTAAAATCATTCACCGCGATATCAACAAAGCGGGTCTGGTTGACATTCTCGGCACCAGCGGTGCAGAAAATGTGCAGGGTGAAGTACAGATGAAACTCGATCTGTACGCAAATGAAAAATTGAAAGCGGCGATGAAAGCACGTGGAGAAATTGCCGGTATCGCGTCTGAAGAAGAAGATGAAATTGTCATTTTCGATGGCGAACGTGCTGAAAATGCGAAATACGTTATTTTGATGGATCCGTTAGACGGCTCTTCAAACATCGACGTGAACGTTTCAGTCGGAACCATCTTCTCGATCTACCGCCGGACTTCTCCGCTCGGCCAGCCCGTAACGGAAGCAGACTTCCTGCAACCGGGGAACCGTCAGGTTGCCGCAGGTTACGTGGTTTACGGCTCTTCCACCATGCTGGTTTACACCACCGGCGCAGGCGTTCATGCCTTTACTTATGATCCTTCACTCGGTGTATTCTGCCTCTCTCACGAAAAAGTCCGTTTCCCTGCAAAGGGCAACATGTACTCCATTAATGAAGGCAACTACATCAAATTCCCTCTCGGCGTTAAAAAATACATCAAGTATTGCCAGGAGCAGGATGAAGCGACGCAACGCCCTTACACCTCACGTTATATCGGTTCACTGGTTGCAGATTTCCACCGCAACCTGCTGAAAGGTGGCATCTATATTTATCCGAGCACAGCCAGCCATCCGAACGGAAAACTGCGTTTGTTGTATGAATGCAACCCGATGGCATTCCTGGCCGAACAAGCTGGTGGTAAAGCCAGTGACGGTAAAAACCGCATTCTGGATATCATTCCGCAAAAACTGCACGAACGCGCGCCGTTCTTCGTCGGTAACAGCTCAATGGTTGAAGATGCAGAACGCTTTATCGCTGAATTCCCCGATGAATAAACCAGTACCCGACTCAAAAATCATCTAAGAATGAACGTGATACCTCTGTAACCTAGCGTTTCTCAAACGCAAAAAGGTGGCTTTTAAAGCCACCTTTTTATTGTCTTCAACGTCACATTCAACGTATTAGTAATGCTCAGCGCGGTTTAGCTTAAACACCGCCATGCTTTCCGCCAGCAGTTGCGCCTGCTCTTCCAGAGAACGCGTGGCCGCCGTGGCCTGCTCGACCAGTGCCGCGTTCTGCTGCGCAACCTGATCCATCTGCGTAATCGCCACATTCACCTGTTCGATGCCGTGCGTCTGTTCAATAGTTGCGATGGAAATTTCGCGCATCAGGCTGGTCACCCGCGTTACTTCGCTGGAAATCTCAACCATCGTATCCGCCGCAGATTTCACCATCGCCGAACCTTCGGACACGCGGCTTTCTGAATCTCCGATCAGCTCTTTGATTTCACGGGCGGATTGCGCACTGCGCTGCGCCAGACTGCGAACTTCACCGGCCACCACCGCGAAACCCCGCCCCTGCTCACCGGCGCGGGCGGCTTCCACTGCGGCGTTCAGCGCCAGAATATTGGTCTGGAATGCAATGCCGTCAATCACGCTGATAATGTCACCGATACGTTTCGAACTGTCGGTAATCCCCTGCATTTTATCCATCACCTGATGGACAACTTCGCTGCCCTTATCGGCAATGACGGAGACGCTTTGCGCCAGCTGATTAGCCTGCTCGGAATTCGCCGCGTTCATGCGCACCGTTGATGTCAGCTGTTCCATACTGGCGGCGGTTTCTTCCAGAGAAGCGGCGGATTCTTCCGTACGTTGCGCCAGATGAACGTTACCGGCGGCCAGTTCGCGGGAGCCTACATCAATCTGATTCCCGGCATCTCGGACGCGCCCGACGGAGAGCACCAGCGAATCCTGCATTTGTTTCATGGCCTTGAGCAGGCGTCCCATTTCATTATTACGTGAATCATCGATTTCATGCGTCAGATCGCCTTTGGCAATGAATTCGAGCTGCGCTATAGAGAAATTCAGCGGATGCATAATAATTTTTTGCAGAGCAAACCAGGCGATCAGCGCAATCGCCAGTGCGATTAGAAAACCGATCACAATCACGGTCACCTGAATGCGGGCATTAGTACGTGCCTGTTCGATTCTCCGGGCCGTATTATCGGTGGCGTACGCCCGGAAATCTGCCAGCGCTTTGTCGTAAGCATTGCTGTACGGCGTGATTTTATTTTCCAGTACGTCGTAATAACCGTCGGCGCTTTGCGCCTGAAGTGCGGCCAGAAGTGGCACCAGGCCGTTAGCCTTATAAGCTTCGTAGCTTTTACTGACCGCCGCCGATAATTCACGGCCCCGCTCGGTGTCATCCTGAATGCTGTTGAATTTCGCCAGATCTGCATCAGCCTGTTTGATGTAACCGGCAATCCGGTCGGTGGTGGATTTGGCGTCGTCCATCATGCCAATTTCAAGCTGACGCACCGCAACACCACTGGCAACACGCGTGCGCAGCGAGAAACTGTAGCTGTCTGCCAGCGATCCCAGTTCATCTCCCTGAAGCTGGTTAATTTTCTGTAGTGAAGTGGCACTTTGCCGGATGGCATTGGCGCCAAGGACACTAACCAGCAACAAAATCAACGTCATCACGACCAGTAAGCCAATCAGACCGGCTTTTACGCTCAACTTATTCAACATACGGTGTTATCCAGCTATTCAGGTGAAAAGGAGAAACTGCGAATGAGGTAGGGATCAGGTTTGCCTGATTTTTTGTATGAATATTGTTATCGGCAATCCACTGAATCTCTTGATAAGAAAAGCAAAAACAGCCAGTTACACGGTAAAGAGGTACATGCGTAATGTTTACTGCCGATTCTGAAGATTTTGCCAATCCTCAGCAGCAGGTCATGCCGGAAAATTGGCAAAGGCGATACGACGAAAAGGGCGGGAAATCACGGGAGAGTTGGCTATAATGTGCGGCACTCTATTCCTGGTTCAATGAAGGAAACCAACAATGAGCTTACTGAACGTGCCGGCAGGCAAAGAACTGCCAGAAGATATCTACGTTGTTATCGAAATCCCGGCAAACGCGGATCCTATCAAATACGAAGTTGATAAAGACACGGGTGCACTGTTCGTAGACCGTTTCATGTCTACCGCAATGTTCTACCCTGCGAACTACGGTTACATCAACCATACCCTGTCTCTGGACGGCGACCCGGTTGACGTACTGGTTCCAACGCCATACCCGCTGCAACCAGGTTCTGTGATCCGCTGCCGTCCTGTTGGCGTTCTGAAAATGACTGACGAATCTGGTGAAGATGCGAAAGTTGTTGCGGTTCCGCACAGCAAACTGAGCAAAGAATACGATCACATCAAAGATGTGAACGACCTGCCAGAGCTGCTGCGCGGCCAGATCACTCACTTCTTCGAGCAATACAAAGCGCTGGAAAAAGGCAAATGGGTGAAAGTTGAAGGTTGGGCTGATGCCGCTGCTGCAAAAGCTGAAATTGTGAGCTCCTTCGAGCGCGCTAAAAACAAGTAATTGTTTTCTGCGACACGAAAAAAAACACCGTCCACTGGGCGGTGTTTTTTTATGTATAACGCGTTGGCTAGCAACGACTATTTCTGACGACCTTGCTCAGATTACTCGCTGACCGGTTCGTTACGCTTCACCCAGTCGCCACCCTCAATTCTCGGCACACCATCCAGTGAGCGAATGTAGAGGTAAATCCAGGCACTGCCGTAAGGCGTCGAGATCAGCTCGCGACGGTAATCTTTCGTATTGCTTTTCAGCTCATCCAACTCAGCCATGATTGACGAGTTAATGCGGTAAACTTCGCAATAGACCTTCCCGTCCCCTGGAATGACTGCCGGATAGTGCCCCAGATTATAAAGCGCATACCCTTCCAGCTCATGGTCACCCAACCATTGAGCATTCGTCATCCAATGACTGTTGCCTTGCTTGCGTCGCAGACTACCGTAAACAATTATTCGCATGTTTATATTCGTATAGTAAAAGTCACATGAATTAAAACTCAAACTGATAGAGCAAATCCAATGCCTGATCGATGCCCGATACCGCCTGCAGGTAAAGCTTCGGCATCAACCGATAGCGCAATGTCAGGGTTGCCAGCGAGTCAAATATCCCGACACCATATTTCACCTGTAAACCCGGTAAAACATAGCCACTGACCACGACCTGAGAACTGTCTCCCACGCCCTGAGTATCCAGCGCCAGATTGCTGACGCCAAATGCCTCGCCGATTTTACCCACAAGTTTACCACTTTGCGCAACCCCTAACCCGATAAGAGCTGAGGTCATAGCACCGCTGTCACCGCCAGAATTGTCTAATCCTTGCCCGCGAAGCAGGTAGGACAAGGCTTCCTGCTGCGACATCGCCGGATCTGAGAATATTTCAAGTTTAGGTGCATCTGCCTCGCCGGTAACGCGTAAACCGGCTACAACGTCATTTTCTGTCGCTTCAGGGTTACGGATGGCTTCCAGATTCAGCAGTGGCTGGTCCGCCGGACCGGAGAATAACAGCTGACCTTTGCGCACAATTAAGTCCTGACCGTACGCATGGAAACGCCCGGACGGAATATTAATTTGTCCGTTCAGACCCAACCCGCGGCTGTCCTGAGCCACTTTCAGCGCACCTTCCAGACGGGCTTTCAGACCAAACGCGTCCAGACGCACATCCGGGCCGATATTGACCATCAGGTTGCTATTGATCGGAATCGAAGCCGAAACGGGTGCGATCGGCTGACGCTGATCGTTAAGCATCACTTCATCCGACGAAATGCCCACAGCGCTTTCCGGCAGTTCCTGCACGGTAATGCGCGCCCAAGGAATATCGACAGTGCCGTTGAGGGAGAACAATTGCGGCGTGGCATCAAACACCAGGTCCGGCGAAACATCCAGCCGCACCATCGGCGGCACCGAAACGCGGACTTTATTCCCGCGCGCGGCAATACGGGCGCGCCAGGCGTTGATTTCGCTCCAGTCGGCGTTGCCGTTCAGCTCCAGCTGACCCTGAGCGGTTTTGATGACGCCTTCCATAATCGACGACATGCCGTTGAAGTTGATGTTGATATTGGCATCCGTGATATCAAACGGCATAAATTGCCCGTCGAAATCGACGCCTGTCAGCGCCAGTTTGCCGAAGACCTGCGGTTTTTGCGCATCACCGCCCAACCGCAGATTCGCATTCAGGATGCCGGAGGCTTTCTCACCATCCATCAGTGCGGGTTGCAGCAATGCCATAGAAACACGGGCGATATTCACGTTCCCGCTGAGATTACGTTTCCCTTGCGGATCGGCGATCTGGATATTGCCGTCGAGCTGGCCGTTGTGGGTAATTTTGATCAGCCAGTCGAGATTTGCCCGACCATTGTTTAGCCCGGCGTTCAGGTTCAGCGTATCGAACGCGACCGGCAGCGGATTCCCCTGCACCAGTTGCTGTACTTTCACGCCTTTACCCACCAGCGAAACGCTGGCCTGCGGCAGACCGCCTTCGGCTTTCCAGCTCACGTCGGCTTTGCCGCTGAATGTCCCGCTCAGCTGCGTATCGTCAGTGAGGAAAGGTTTGAACATCGCCAGATCAAAGCGGTTCAGCACCACGCTTGCCTGCCCGCTGGCACCGGCATCAATGGTTTTCGGTACGCACAGATCTGCATTCGGATTTTGCCAGCAGTGTGGCCCGACGGTGATCCGCTGCTCTTTATTGAAATAATCCAGCGCGATAGAACGGTTGAGACGCCACTGCCCGACCGGCGTATCAAACGACGTATTGTTGATAGTGCCTTTCCATTCTTCGGTTGCGCGGTCAAAACTGCCGGTCAGCGCCAGGCGCCCCGAGACCGGTTTGCCCTCCACTTTCAGCGTCAGCTGATGCTGCTTTTCATTGCCTTTGGCTTCCAGATTGATATCTGAAATATCCAGTGCATCCTGCTTAAGTTGCTGGACGCGCACAGCAAGATTGCCCTGAATCTGATCGGTGGAACTGACGTCGCCCTTCACATCCACGCGACGCACCGTCAGCGCCTGCCATTTCAGGCCGGTGGCAGTCAGATCGGCCAGCAACTTCGGCGCTTTCAGATCACCGCGCAGTTGCAGCATCCCTTTCACCACGCCGCCCAGCCCCGGCAATGCGCCATCAAGATGCGGCGCATCCACTTTAGCGTCCAGATTCCAGGTGTCGCTGAGCTTGCCTTTCACGTCCAGATTATTGCGCCCCAGCTCAAGGTGCAGCTGTGGAATATCCCACTGCCCGTAGCTGTTTCCGCGTACGTTGCCCTGCGCTTTGACCGCGTTTTGTTTGACGTTACCGGTCAGATCCAGCACCGGAACCTGCATCTGCCACGTGCCGCCATACAGGCTGCCGCGCGTGGTAATTTTACCCTGCAACTTCGCAGGCCAGTCCGGCCACTGTCTGGCGGTGTTAATCCCCGTCAGTTTCAGTTCGCTGTTCCAGCTTATTGCTTTGCTCCAGTCGACCACGCCGGTCAGGTCTGTATTGCCTTCCAGCGCCGCCAGGCGCAGCAACGTCAGTTTGAATTGCTCCACGTTCCCTTTACCGTCAACGGTCAGCGTGGCGGGCGGGATCTGATCGCCTTTGAAATCAGAACGCAGCGAAAGCGCATAATCCGTCGCTTTACCGCTGAAATTCAGTTTGAAGCCTTTCACCTGATACTGCGGCGTGCCGGTCAGCGGCCACTGCAATGCATCGCTGCTGAGTTTCAGATCCAGCGGCAGTCCGGCTTCCGCCAGCTGAGTCTGCAACGCCAGTTGGGCACGCACCGGGCCGGAAAGGTTCAGCCCCACATCAAGCTTGTCGCGCAGCCCCCCGGCAATTTTAAGTTTGATCTTCTCGCCTTTGAGCGGATCGAGATTCACGGCGGTATTAACCGTCATATCCACCGGCCAGTTTTGATTCAGCGTTGCCTGCCCGATGCCGTCCAGCGAACCCTGTGGCGAACGCACCTGCAATTTATCGAGCTTAACGATCTGATTTTGCGTACTGGCTTTCAGTTCGAAACGGGTGATGAGCACATCGGTGTCACCGGTCAGACGCAGGTTTTCACCTAGAATTTGCTGAATATCGAGATCGACCGGCAGACGGAAATCCGGTAATTCAGGCAGCAGCGGTTTGGCAAAAAGCTCCTGTAAAGTCTCACCCAGTGGTTTTTCAGGCACCATAACGGCCGGTTCTGCCGGTTTTCCGGTAGCCTTTTCGACCGCTTTGTCCTGCGCTGCCTGAACAACTTCCGGTAACGGATTGACCGGCGTTTTCGGCAAGGCAATCAGCAACCCGCCGATATGCGTTGGCATCAGCTGAATCGCCCGCCCTTCCCAGTGCGCGCCGGTGCGGAATGACGCCAGAGAAATCGCCCGGTCATCGAGCGTCACGTTGATATTATCCAGCGTCAGCACGCGCAGCGTAATCGGATACGGCGTGCTGAGATTGGTCAGCGGCTCGCTGTTTTCTGGCTGAGGTTGCTCCGCCGCCGGCGTCATTTCTTTGGTGTTCACCACCACATTGACGTCCTTCACGCGGAGCGCGTTAACGCACAGCGCGCTGTTTTTCAGGCACGAAAAATCGAGCGAAAGATGGAATTCTCCCGCTTTCACGTCAACGCCCGGCATTTCGTAATGCACACCTTTAAGGGTCAGATCGCGCCATCCGCCTTCGGTGCTGGCGATATTCAGCCCCGGCACGAAGCGGTTCGCGCCATTGATCATCAGATGCAGACCGGTTTGCGTACCGACTAAAAACGCCACCAGACTGATGATCAGCAGCAGGAAGATCAGGAAACCCAGGCAGATTTTCTTAAATACACTCATAATTCCGGACCTAAACCGATGTAGAACTGCAATCCATGCTCATCTTTGTCGCCAACGGGGGCGGCAACGTCTAATTTCACCGGACCGATCGGTGAAGCCCAGCGCACGCCTACGCCCGCACCGGTTTTAAAATCATTTTGCGTGATGTCGTTCACCGCTTCGCCGGAATCTACAAACACCGCACCCCACCATTTTCCGGTCACGTTGTACTGATATTCCACCGAACCGGTGCCCAGATACGAGGCGCCGGTCAGTTTGCCGTCATCATCGCGCGGGGAAATGGATTTGTATTTGTAACCACGAATGCTGCGGTCACCACCGGCAAAGAATCGCAGGGACGGCGGCACGCGCTCGAAGTCATTGGTTTCAATCCAGCCCAGATTGCCGCGGAATACGAAACGATGTTTTTCAGCCAGCGTCCGGATCCAGACGTTCTGCGCCTGAATCACGGCGAAATCGACGTCCGAGCCCCAGGTCGTATCCGAGACATCCAGAGAATAACGTTGGGAATCGCCCCAGGTCGGCATCAGTCCGCCGCGCTGACGCGTACGGTTCAGGCTCACACCCGGATAAATCAGCATCGTCGTGTTAGTGACGCTGCCTTGGGTAAAGTGGTCGAGGCTCCAGCGCAGGTTAACAGCGTGCTGCCAGCCGCTGGACAAATCCCAGTAACGGGCCAGATTCACCGTGGTGGAATCGGAGTTGGTGTCGTTCAGGTCTTCACGTTTGAAGCCGCCCTGAACCAGGTAATACTGTTCGAGCGGCGATTTCAGCAGCGGAATTTTATAGCTGAGATCCAGCGATTGTTCAGGGCCGGAGAGCGTCGTGGAAGTTTCAAAGCTCTGACCGCGATCGTTAACCCACGGTTTTTTCCAGTTAGCCGTCAGACGCGGACCGATATCCGTGGAAAAACCGACACCGGTTTCGATCGTATTTTCGGTACGCGGTGACGCCAGCGCATTCAGCGGCAGCGTTTTTGTGGCTTTGGCATCAGTAAAATCTGGTGACACAACGACCGAGTTAAACCATCCCGTGGCGGACAGGCGGCGGTTAAGCTCAGCCAGTTGCGCAGACGTGTAATAATCACCCGGCTTAAATGGCACCAGATTTTGCAAATATTCATCGCGGATTTGCGAGCCCTGATAATGAACGCCGCCAAAGCGATAGCGGTCACCGCTGTCGAACTGGATATCCCAGAACGCTTTGTGTTCATCTTCAATCACACCCAGCTGGCTTTTGCGCATATTGGCATCGAAGTACCCTTTGCGCACGGCCTCGCCGGTCAGAGAACTTTTAAAACTGTCGTAGGTGCCGTGGTTCAGAATGGTGCCTACCGCAGGAACCTGCTCTTTCTTCAGTTTCTCAAACTCATCATCTTTGGCCGCCTGCCCTTCAATAACGACATTCGTGCCAGCGATTTTTACCGGCGTACCCGGCGTCACTTTGGCAATCAATACCGGGCGGCCCGGCGGAGGGGTTTCGCGGTAATCGAAATCGATTGTTGGCGAATAATAGCCTAATGGCCGCAACCCCTGCTCAATGGCGGCGCTGACACGCGCGCGAAACCGCCCGTTAGCCCCGACTTCATCACTTTGAATTGAAGATAAGCGAACGCGAACGTTCCTTTCCAAATCGCCATCCAGGCCTTCCAGCTGCAAACGCACTTTCGCTGCCATGGAGAGTGAGGGGGCCAGCAGTACACATAACAAACCCAGTTCACGATATCGTGGCACACGCACTCCTGCTAATTTTGCTGTCCTGTTAAAAAATTCGTTACCCGCCGGGGCGTATCTGTTCGTTTCTGGCAGATTCATCTTTCCAAAGTCAGATGACAGCATTTTAGTGCTAATACCCTGAAAATGTTCAACGACGAAGCAACGTTCCCCGTATTGTGTGCAAAGACGCAATCAGATACAACTAAGAGTGGCCTGTTGGTCACTGATATTCACTAAGACCTTTAGTTACAAACCTTGTTCATTAAAGCAACAACTGGAGTTTTCCGTGGTGCAACTTTCCGATAAAGCGCAACCCGTCAGTCATGAGGATGCGTTACCTGGCCGTACAACCCCGATGCCGGTTGCAACGATTCACGCAGTAAACGGCCATTCAATGACGCATGTGCCTGATAATATGGAAGTCGCCATCTTTGCGATGGGCTGCTTCTGGGGCGTTGAGCGTTTATTCTGGCTGCAGAATGGGGTTTACAGCACAGCCTCCGGTTACAGCGGCGGTTTCACACCGAACCCGACTTACCGCGAAGTATGTACCGGCCAGACTGGCCACGCCGAAGTCGTCCGCGTGGTGTTTGATCCGGCAGTTATCAGCTACGCGAAGTTGCTGCAAATCTTCTGGGAGAATCACGATCCGGCTCAGGGGATGCGTCAGGGCGGCGATATCGGGACACAATATCGCTCTGCATTGTATGTGCTGAGCGCAGACCAGCAGGATCAGGCGCTGGCCAGCCTGGCGAGTTTCCAGCAGGCGATGGATGAAGCGAACGATAAGCGCACCATCACCACAGAAATTGCTGAAGCCCTGCCGTTCTATTATGCAGAAGACGATCATCAGCAATATCTGTATAAAAACCCGGAAGGCTATTGCGGATTAGGCGGCATCGGCGTCTGTTTACCGCCGCAATAATGCGGGATTTTTAAGCGCTGGCGGCAGTCTCAGTGCTGCTGCTATACTATGCGGGTCACAAATGTGGCCCTTTAAAACTATTTCTGGCAATTATCTTTGTTTTTCATCCTTACGCTTTTTTCTTATGAACTGCTTTTTACGGCTTCATTTAAAAAGATGTTCTTTTAAGCAACAAAAATAATGAGAGCCTTTCCCTGCCGGTTTACCCCGGTGTTAAACGGATAGATTATGTTAAACAGTATTTTACTGATTCTTTTACTCATCGCGATCAGTGCATTTTTCTCGCTGTCAGAGATATCGCTGGCAGCTTCCCGCAAAATCAAACTTAAACAGTTGGCAGACGAAGGAGACGTCAATGCCGCACGCGTAATGAAATTACAGGAAACCCCTGGCCTGTTCTTTACGGTGGTTCAGATTGGCCTGAATGCCGTCGCCATCCTCGGTGGTATCGTCGGTGATGCCGCGTTCTCCCCCGCTTTCCAGACTTTCTTTGTTCGCTTTATGTCGCCTGAACTGGCGGATCAAATCAGTTTCATCTGCTCATTCGCACTGGTCACCAGCCTGTTTATTCTGTTTGCTGACCTTACGCCGAAGCGCATCGGTATGATTTCACCTGAGTCGGTTGCCGTCCGTATAGTCAACCCGATGCGTTTCTGTCTGATGATTTGCCGGCCGATGGTCTGGTTCTTTAACGGCATGGCAAACATGATTTTCCGTTTGTTCAAACTGCCGATGGTTCGTAATGACGATATTACGACAGACGACATTTATGCCGTGTTTGAAGCCGGTGCGCTGGCTGGCGTGCTGCGTAAACAGGAACATGAGTTGATTGAAAACGTGTTTGAACTCGAATCGCGTACCGTTCCGTCGTCCATGACCTCGCGTGAAAGCGTGATCTATTTTGACCTTCGCGAAAGCGAAGAAAGTATTAAAGAGAAAATCGCCACGCATCCGCATTCCAAATTCCTGGTTTGCGATGGTCATATCGATCAGGTCGTGGGCTATGTCGATTCCAAAGATTTACTGAACCGCGTGCTGGGCAATCAGAGCCTGATGCTGAGCAGCGGCGTGCAAATCCGTAATGCGCTGATTGTGCCGGATACCCTGACGCTTTCCGAAGCGCTGGAAAGTTTCAAAGCGGCAGGCGAAGATTTCGCGGTGATCCTCAACGAATACGCGCTGGTGGTGGGCATTATCACGCTCAATGACGTGATGACGACGCTGATGGGCGACCTTGTCGGTCAGGGCATGGAAGAGCAGATTGTGGCCCGTGACGAGCATTCATGGCTGATTGAAGGCGGTACGCCAATTGAAGATGTCATGCGCGTGCTGCATATCGAAGAATTCCCGCAGTCCGGCAACTATGAAACCATTGGCGGCTTCATGATGTTCATGCTGCGTAAAATTCCAAAGCGTACGGATTTCGTGAAATTCGCTGGTTATAAATTTGAAGTCGTGGATATCGACAGCTACAAAATTGATCAGCTGCTGGTGACACGGATTATCGATCAGCCTGCTGCTCCTTTGCTGCCAAAAACACCGCAGGAAATTAAAGACGAGAAGAAGGCACAGGCGTAACGCCATCCGTTTTTTGTTCTCCGGAAAGACAAACGGCCCCAAAAGGGGCCGTTATTGTTTGCGCAAGCTGCTCGCAAAAGGCGGCAGCGACAACGCGCAGGGCTGTCAGCCCATTTCCGCCTGCAGGTGCGTCACCTGGCGGTTAACTTCAGACATCACGCTGAAATGGCGCTTATCCCGGACCTTTGGCAACAGGATTTTGCCTTGGTCAAACTCGAACGCGCCGACGTCTTTAATATACAAACGCCCACGAAACAGTGTCTTGACGTACTTTGCGACTTTCATCGGATTGTAACGCTGGAAGATTCTCATTTTTCTACTTTTCTCCGTTAAATCACTGCATGCACCAGCCACGTCGCAAGGCGACAGATACTGGGGCAGAAAAAGGTCGATTGCAGTGAAGAGACCTATAACATAGCAGGGCAGTCAGGTATTGCCAGTGTATTTAACTGCTTTTACATTGCTTTTCAGTATTGTCCTAAGTCTTGACGCTAAATGGCAGTATAACCCTGCTTTATGTGGCAATTTTGTAACCTGCAACACAAATTTAACAACCCAACAGGACAGACCACTTGGGCGATCCTATGATGGAGTGGACTGTTCATTTGCGCCCCGGAGAATCTATGCTTTTAAGAAGTCTTTTTGTGATCACTTTTATGACATTTTCGCTTTTTGCTTCCGCTCATAATTTTACCGTCGGCCAGCGCGTGGCTCCTGTTGGCGTAGACGATAAAGGCGAGCTTAGTGACGTCAATGACCAGTTCAGCTACAGCAAATGGAACAGCGCGAAATTGCCGGGCAAAGTCCGCATCGTGCAGCACATGGCGGGCAGAAGCAGCGCCAAAGCGCTCAATGAACCGCTGATCACCGCCATCCGCGCCGCAAATTTGCCGCACGATCGTTACCAGACCACCACTATCGTTAACACTGACGACGCAATCATCGGCACAGGCCTGTTCGTGCGTAAAAGCATTGAAAGCGGCAAGCGTGAATTCCCGTGGTCACAGGTGATTGTCGACAGCAACGGAGCAGTGAAAAAAGCATGGGAACTGCAACCGGAAAGTTCGGCGGTCGTCGTGCTGGATAAAAATGGCGTGATCAAATTTGCCAAAGACGGGCAACTGACGCCGCAGGAAGTGCAGCAGGTGATTACGCTGGTAGATCAGCTGGTGAAAGAGTAATGAAGAAAACCCCGGCGTGAAACCGGGGTTTTTGTATCAGAAGAGAGAAACCCGGAAGCCCGGATTCAGGAAAGACTCACGCGGCGTATACGTCAGCGTCTGCCCTTTCCAGTCATGCACCTGCGCACCGGCGGCCAGCGCCACGGCGTGTCCTGCGCCAGTATCCCAGATATTGGTCGGCCCGAAGCGTGGATAAAGCTGCGCAGAACCTTCGGCCACCAGACAGAATTTCAGCGATGAGCCGATAGCCACGGTCTGATGTTCGCCCAGCTGCGCCAGATAATCCTGCAATTCCGGGTCATTACTGAAATGTGAGCGACTCACAACCACCAGCGGCGGATGCGCTTCGAGCACCTGAATCTGCCGGCGCTCGCCCTGGTCTTCCTTCCACGCCTTGCCTTCGGCTGCGCTGTACATCACTCGGGTTACCGGCACATACACCACGCCCAGCACCGGAACACCGTCTTCGATCAGCGCGATATTCACAGTGAATTCACCGTTACGCTTCAGGAATTCTTTGGTGCCATCCAGCGGATCGACCAGCCAGTAGCGCGTCCATGTCTGACGCTCGCTCCAGCTTTGCGGATCCTCTTCCGACAACATCGGCGTTTGCGGATCCAGCTTTTGCAAACCGGCCTTAATCACGTTATGCGCCGCAATATCGGCCGCCGTGACCGGTGAATCGTCTTTTTTATGACGCGCATCGAGCGGCTGCTCGCCGTCATAGACCGCCATTATGGCGTCGCCCGCCTCGCGCGCTAACTGACAAATTTGTTCTAACATCTTTTACCTCAATGCTTTGAATCTCATTTCTCAAGCCTAGTTTTTTTTACCGTGAATAGCCATCCCGTAATGTTACCGGGCCAGCGTAATGGCGGTTTAAAGACGTCATAAATTTGTTACAACTCACATTTATTTATGGCAACTGGTTACAGTCTCAGCAAATTTTGAGATACATATCCGGTTTTTCTTTTCCGGGCGTCGCCCGTTCTCTGGAGGCAAGGCAATGAATAAGCGTCATCTGACGTTATCCCTGTTGGCTACGCTGGTCGCAACATCTGCGGGCGCGGCACAGGTGGATCTGCGCATCATGGAAACCACGGATCTGCACAGCAACATGATGGACTTCGATTACTACAAAGATAAACCGACGGACAAATTCGGGCTGGTGCGCACCGCCAGCCTGATCCACGCGGCGCGTAACGAAGTAACCAACTCTGTGTTAGTCGATAATGGCGACATCATTCAGGGCAGCCCGCTGGGCGACTACATGGCATCAAAAGGGCTGAAACAGGGCGATGTTCATCCCGTTTATCTGGCCATGAACACGCTGGATTACGCGGTCGGTAACCTGGGGAATCACGAATTCAACTATGGTCTGGATTACCTGAAAAAAGCGCTGGCCGGGGCGAAATTCCCGTACGTGAATGCCAATGTGATTGATGATAAAACCGGAAAACCACTGTTCACGCCGTTCCTGATAACCGATAACGCAGTCAAAGACCGCGACGGCAAAACGCATAATCTGCGCATCGGTTATATCGGTTTCGTACCTCCGCAAATCATGGTCTGGGACAAGGCTAATTTGCAAGGCAAAGTGACGGTCGCCGATATCACCGAAACCGCGAAAAAGTGGATCCCTGAAATGCGCAAGCAAGGCGCCGACATTATCGTCGCCATTCCGCACTCCGGCCTGTCGGGCGATCCGTATAAAACGATGGCCGAGAACTCGGTGTATTACCTGAGCCAGGTGAAAGGCATCGACGCCATTATGTTCGGTCACGCGCATGCTGTTTTCCCCAGCGAAGAGTTTGCCAATATCAAAGGCGCTGACATCAAACAGGGCACGCTGAATGGCATTCCTGCGGTGATGCCGGGCATGTGGGGCGACCATCTGGGCGTGGTGGATATGGTTTTAAATAACGACGGCAACGGCTGGAAAGTTGAAACCGCGAAGGCCGAAGCGCGCCCGATTTATGATAAGGTGCAGAAGAAATCGCTGGCCGCTGAAGATCAGGAGCTGGTGAAAGTCCTCGCGCATTCTCACGATGCCACACGCGAATTTGTCAGCAAGCCGATCGGCAAATCTAATGACAACATGTACAGCTATCTGGCCCTGGTTCAGGATGACCCGACCGTGCAAATCGTCAATAATGCGCAGAAGGCCTATACCGAGCATTTCATTCAGGGTGATCCGGATTTAGCGAATCTGCCGGTATTATCCGCTGCAGCACCGTTCAAAGTGGGCGGGCGTAAAAATGATCCGGCCAGCTATGTTGAAGTGGAAAAAGGTGAGCTGACCTTCCGTAATGCGGCAGATTTATACCTGTATCCGAATACGCTGGTGGTGATGAAAGTCACCGGTCAGGAAGTGAAAGACTGGCTGGAATGCTCTGCGGGTCAGTTTAATCAGATTGACGTGAACAGCACTAAACCGCAGTCGCTGATCAACTGGGACGGATTCCGTACCTATAACTTCGACGTGATCGATGGCGTGAATTATCAGATTGATGTCAGCCAGCCGGCGAAATATGACGGCGAATGTACGCTCATCAACAAAGATGCTGAGCGCATTAAAAACCTGACGTTTAACGGTAAGCCTATCAATCTGAAAGCGACATTCCTGGTTGCCACAAACAACTACCGTGCCTACGGCGGAAAATTTGCGGGCACCGGCGATAAACATATTGCCTTCGCTTCGCCGGATGAGAACCGTTCTGTAGTGGCTGCATACATCGGCGCAGAAACCAAAAAGCACGGTGCCGTTACGCCAACGGCGGACAACAACTGGAAGCTGGCAACGATTAAAGCGCCGCAGCCGCTGGATATCCGCTTCGAGACATCGCCGGGCGACAAAGCCGCAGCCTTCATCAAATCTCACGCGCAATATCCGGTCACCGCCAAAGGCACGGACGATATTGGCTTCGAGGTTTATCAGGTCGATTTGCAAAAATAGCCCTTCACTCAACGCTCCTCCGGGGGCGTTTTTTCTTTCTGTACTTCTTTTGAGCTATAGCCTTGCCTTAAAGATGCATTTATAATGCATGTTATAAATTAATTCATTTAACGAGGCTTCATCATGGACTATCGCGACCAACCTCTTGGCGCTCTGGCAGTTGCCATTCCGCGCGCAACCCGTCTTTTTCGTCAGTATGATTTAGATTTCTGCTGTGGTGGCAAACAAACGCTTCTGCGCGCCGTAACCAAAAAAGAGCTGGATATTGATGCGATAGAACAGCAACTTGCTGAAATTGCACAGCAACCGGACACTTCGACGGACTGGAAAACCGCGCCGCTGGCAGAGATCATCGATTTCATTATTCCGCGTTATCACGATCGTCACCGTCAGGAGTTGCCGGAACTGGTACTGATGGCGGATAAAGTCGAACGCGTTCACGGTGACAAACTGCCCTGCCCGCACGGTCTGGCGATCCAGCTGCAACTAATCCTCGACGAACTGACCCAACATATGATGAAAGAAGAACAGATCCTGTTCCCGATGATCCGCAGCGGAATGGGACGTCAGGCCGCCGGTCCGATTTCAGTGATGGAACGTGAACATGATGATGCGGGCGATATTCTGGAAGAGATCAAACGACTGACCAATAACGTGACGCCGCCGGAAGGCGCCTGTGTCACCTGGCGTGCGCTGTATGCCGGGATTAATGAGTTCATTACCGACCTGATGGAACATATCCATCTGGAAAATAATCTGCTGTTCCCGCGGGCATTACGCGGCGAGTAATTTCGCTATCCGTAAGTGACACGCCCTAAAAGTCAAAGATGAAAAAAGGGCGCAAATGCGCCCTTTTGGTTTCTGGTTTCCGCGCGGAATTACAGAATTTCTAACAGCTCAACTTCGAAGACCAGCGCGCTGTATGGAGGGATGGAAGCACCCGCACCACGTTCGCCGTAAGCCAGGTTATGAGGGATGTACAGTTCCCATTTAGAACCCACTGGCATGAGAGTCAGTGCCTCAATCCAGCCAGCAATCACGCCGTTAACCGGGAATTCAGCCGGCTCACCACGTTGTACGGAGCTGTCGAACACAGTGCCGTCGATCAGTTTACCGGTGTAATGAACACGTACGCGGTCCTGACGGCCCGGGATAGTGCCTTCACCCTGAGTGATAACAGAGAATTGCAGACCAGATTCGGTGCTGCTCACGCCTTCGCGCTGTGCATTTGCAGCCAGGAATTCCTGGCCCTGAACAGCCAGGGCTTCCTGACGTTCACGACGAACAGCATCAGCACGTTCGTGGACTTCACGCAGTGCGCGGTGAACCACATCAACAGGAACGGCTGGCGTATTCCCTTCCAGCGCGTCACGTAAGCCTGCCAGCAGTGCGTCAGGCTCTAAGCCTTGCAAACCTGATTCCTGCAACTGTTGACCGACCTGCAGGCCGATGCCGTAACTTGCCTGCGCTTCTACGCTGTCAAATGAAGGGGTAGTCATGAATTTTCCTTAGCTCTTAAAAATGTCGAACGCGCAGCATAGCAGCGCAACGCTTTTGGGTAAAATTCTCTGTGAGGCAACTTGACGCCTGACGCAGTTCCTTCCACTTTTCGATAAATTTTTCGTATTTGCCGCTATTTAACACATCGTTTGAGTGATATTTATGCTTTGCCCCTTTCCGCATCAAGCAGTTAAACGGCTATACTAGGCAGCAACAGGCAGTCGAAATTGTGACAGTGAAAAAGAGAGGTTGTCATGGGCAGAATCCCGCCCAGGAGAAGGAAAGCCGTCCGTATTTATCAACCCATGTTGAGATCCTGGATTGCCATTATGAAAAGGCCGATGCAAGACACGACAGCGCAAACTGAAAACGAAGAGGAAGAAAACGTCGGGCAAACCGGTCGCGGTTCTTCTGCGATGACGAAAAGCAAAACGCTGCTCAGCAAAATCTGGCATATGAGCGACGATTTCCACTGGATGTCGCCCCTGCCTTATGCGCACCGCCGTGGCATGATTATCAGTGTACTGGTGATCCTTCTGGCACTGCTCTGGCCTTATACGCCGGAAAATACTTACGCGCCTTCACAACCGCAGCAGCCGACCAGCATTCCGATGCAGGCCGATTTGCGTAACGATCAGGGCCGGACCACGCAAATGGCTGAACCGGACCCGGTACAGCCGCAGGTGAACGACAGCACCGGCACCTGGCGCAATTATCAGGTTCAGTCAGGGCAAACGCTGGCTCAGCTGTTCCGCGATAATAATATGGCCGTGAATGATGTGTTCGCGATGGCGCGCGTTGAAGGTGCTGACAAGCCGCTGAGCACGCTCAAAACGGGTCAGCAGGTGAAGATTCAGCGTGATGCGCAGGGCGTGGTCACCGCATTACAGGTGACGACGGATCAGAATGTGACGGTGACGTTTACGCGCCAGCCGGACGGCAGTTTCCAGCGCGGCGGTTAAGCATTGAGCTTTTTATGCAGTTTTTCCAGTAGAAACTCGCGCAGCACGACGGCCTGATTATGGTGTACGTCTTTGCTGCCAAACAGCAGGGTCAGCGAATGGCCTTGCTGCACTATCTCCAGTAATCCCTTCCAGTGCTCACTGACTTCTAGCTGCTGACGATAACGTGCGGTGAACGCATCCCACTGATCGGTGTGATGATGAAACCACTGACGTAGCTCAGTTTTCGGTGCTACCTCTTTGAGCCAGACGACGCCCTGCAATCTTTCTTTGCTGATACCACGCGGCCATAAACGATCCGTCAGATAGCAATGTTGTTGTGCCGGACCGTGGAAATCGTAAACGCGCTGAAGAGTAATGTCTGCCATCGAATCGCTCCATGAATGCCTTTTCAGACTAGCGTATTTTGCCGGACGCAGAAAAGCAAAACGCCGGCACAAGGCCGGCGTTTTACAGGTTAACTGCAGCGTATTACGCTTCAGCAACCACAACTACGTTCAGTTTAGCGAATACGTCGCTGTGTACCTGGAACTCAACTTCGTGTTCACCAGTGGTACGCAGAACGCCATTCGGCAAACGAACTTCGCTTTTAGCAACTTCAACACCAGCAGCAGTTACTGCATCAGCGATATCGCGAGTACCGATAGAGCCGAACAGTTTGCCTTCGTCGCCTGATTTAGACGCGATGGTTACTGAACCCAGTTCGTTGATTTTAGTTGCGCGAGCTTCAGCAGCGTTCAGAACGTCAGCCAGTTTGGCTTCCAGTTCTGCACGACGTGCTTCGAAGAACTCAACGTTTTTCTTGGTAGCAGGAACAGCTTTGCCCTGTGGTACCAGGAAGTTACGAGCGTAGCCCGCTTTAACGTTAACTTGATCACCCAGGCTGCCCAGGTTTGCTACTTTATCAAGCAGAATAACTTGCATTACCTTATCCTCTCAGAGTCGTTAATTGACAGTTGCCGATTACTGATGACGATCAGTGTATGGCAACAGAGAAAGGTAGCGTGCGCGCTTGATGCAACGAGCGAGCTGACGCTGGTATTTTGCACGAGTACCGGTAATACGGCTCGGGACAATTTTACCGCTTTCGGTAATGTAGTTTTTCAGCGTAGCGATGTCTTTGTAATCAATCTCTACAACGCCTTCCGCGGTGAAACGGCAGAACTTGCGACGACGGAAATAACGTGCCATTAGGCTAGTCTCCAGAATCTATCAAATCAATCTGCTCGGCATGTAACACCACTTTATTCAGTCCATTGCGCCCTTGATGGCAACTAATGAATCCGGAAACAGTGAGTTGCGTGCCGACCGTTATGCTGTGAGTTAATGCTTGTGACGCTTGTCCGCTGACAACGATGGGCATTCTGCACCATGCTTGTCGGCTAAATCCGGCTTCCTGCTGCTGCGAGCGGTGCTCAAGCACAAACTGGCAGTGAGGAATGCCCGAAGGACTGACTTTACGAATGGGGGTCTTGCACACAGTGCCTGACAACACCAGACGATTCGCCGTCACGGCAATTACTCTTCAGAATCCCCAGCTTCAGCATCATCGTTAGCTTCAGCAAAGTCTTCACGGCGATCACGACGCTCGTCTTTTGCTTTAACCATTGGAGATGCTTCAGTTACCGCGTGTTTAGTACGCATAACCATGCTACGGATAACGGCGTCGTTGAAGCGGAAGTTAGTTTCCAGCTCATCGATCGCTTCCTGCGGAGCTTCAACGTTCAGCAGAACGTAGTGAGCTTTGTGCAGTTTGTTGATCGGGTAAGCCAGTTGACGGCGGCCCCAGTCTTCCAGACGGTGAATCTGACCAGCAGCGTTAGTGATTACTGCACTGTAACGCTCGATCATGCCCGGAACCTGTTCGCTTTGGTCAGGGTGAACCATAAAAACGATTTCGTAATGACGCATCGAATTGCTCCTTACGGATTATTCAGCCTCCTGTCAGGGTCAACCGCGGCCCATGGAAGCAAGGAACGTGTTTGTGTGCGGTCGAAAAAATGACGCGCAATTATATGTACAGCCTGTGGGAAACTCAAGGATAAAGGCAGATTAATTTCTCTACAGCTTTGCGGCGAAGAATGCCGTACTTTTCGCCAGCGCATTCACCGACACTTTATGCTTCGCATCCGCTTCTGAAATAAACGTCAGGTTTGCATCCGCGCTATTCTCTGCGAGTTCCTGCCGCAGGCGCTGACTTTCGCCGAACGGGACGACATCATCCTGTTCACCATGCCAGACAAACAACGGCTTACCGGCAATTAAAGCCGCTTTCCCGCTGAAATCAAGGCTGAGTAACGGTGCAAATTCACGTTCAAACGCGTCGCGTTGCGCGGTGTCTTGCGTGTCGTAAGCCGGAAAAAGATGGTGCGATAATTTTGAAAAATAACCGGAACCCATCAAATTAGCCGCCACTTTTACCCACGGGAATTTTACCAGCGCGGCCATCGTCGTCATTCCGCCCATCGACACGCCGCCGACGCCCAATCTTTCAGAATCAGCCAGACCTTTGCCGACGAAGTGATCTTTCAGGACCGGTAACTCTTCGACGTTGCCCTGTAAAATGCCCCAAAAATTCGCCAGCAGCCGGGCTTCATCCCCGTCCGCGCGTGCTCCATGCAGGCGGGCGTCGGGTAAAATAACGCGAAAACCGGCCTTCGCCAGCGTGTAACCAAAATAGGAGTAAATTTCTTTCGAAGAGGTAAAACCGTGATAGAAAAATATCGTCGGGAGCTGCTGCTGATATTGCCCGGCAGGAACGGCGTGAACAACCTGGATCCCGTCAATATTTTCTTCATACATCTCAACCATCGGATACTCCCTTTACGCTTTCTGGCAAATGAATTTGGCTTCGGTCTGGTTTTCATTTTACCGGCCTGCGGCCAGCCGACCACAACCTTTTTCGTATGATTTATAACCATTTACTGAAGTGAAAGTAAAATCAGCTCTTTTCATAAAATGAAAATTCACACATCGAGAATGATTTCATTGATTCAGATCAATTTTTTATGAAATAACCGGTTACATTTGAACGTTAATCCTTTCCCGTTTGCCGCCGTTAGTGCGCTATCAGAAGCAAACGGAAAAACACCATGAAAACGGCATCAAAACGCTCATTTCGCCGCTGGAGCATAGGCGCAAAACTGGCCAGTATCGCTTCGCTGCTGGTCGGCACCCTGTTTATTATTTTCACTTTGTCACTGACACACTCTGCGGGCAGACAGGTTAATGCACTGGCCGTTAACGCCATTTCAGAACAGGTGACCGGCGTCGTTGACATGATTGAGATGTATAACGCCAGCCTGAATGCCGAAGTGGACAGCTACACGCGCCTGTTCAGCCATTTTCTGCCTGAGAATTTCGAGCTGGATACCGCCAGCCAGGTGATGATCGGCAGTGAGTCTGCCCCTGTCATTAAAGCAGGCGGCAATCCCCTGAATCTTGATACGCGTATCCCCGATGATTTTCTGGCACGCACCGGCGCGATCTCTACGGTTTTCGCCCGCCGTGGCGATGATTTTATCCGCGTGACCACTTCGCTGAAAAAGCAGGACGGCAACCGCGCCATCGGCACTTTGCTCGACAATACCAGCCCCGCTTACGCACAAATTATGGCAGGACAACCTTTTAGCGGTCTGGCGACGCTATTCGGCAAAAAATACATCACCAAATATCAGCCGGTTCGCGACGCGCAAGGCAGCGTGATTGGCATCCTGTTTGTCGGGGTAGATATCACCAAAGAATATGCAAACATGCGGGAAAAAATTCTTTCCAAACGCATTGGTGACCATGGGTACTTCTTTGTGCTCAATAGCGCGCCCGGTAAAGATCTCGGTAAATATCTGGTGCATTCCACTGATGAAGGCAAAACACCGGCCTGGCCTGAAGGCGAACTGCAACAGGTGATGGCGCAGCCAAAAGGCCAGCGCGAGTACACAGACACTGCCAGCCAGCACCAGCAATTCATGGTGTACGCGAATGTTCCGGCATGGCACTGGGTCGTGGCGGGCAGCACCGATAAAGACAGCCTGATGGAGCAGGTGAACAGCACCCGTAATCACTTCCTGCTGATAAGCCTGCTGGCGCTGGCGTGCTTTGCCGCATTTTTCATCTGGCTGACGCGCAAACTGGTCAGCCGTCCGCTCAGTGACGTGGTTCATATCGCCCAGCAATATGCCAGCGGCGATCTGCGCGCGCGGGCACAAACGCAGCGTGTGGACGAAATCGGCGCGCTGATGCATGCCATCGACGGCATCGGTCATGGTCTGGAGAAGATTGTCGGTGAGGTACGGCAGGTTTCGTCCGAAGTCATGCTCAACACGCAAGGGCTGGCGCACGACAGCCAGCAGATTAATCAGCAGATCGGCACGCAGGCCAGCAGTCTGGAAGAAACGTCCGCCAGCATGGAGCAAATTACCGCCACCGTGCAGAACACCGCAGACAACGCCTCACAGGCAACACAACTGGTGCAACAAACCGATAAAGCCGCCACGGTCGGCGCGGATGCGGTGAATCAGTCCGTCGAAAGCATGGAAGCCATCAGACATGCCTCAACGCGCATTGCGGATATCACCACGGTGATTGAAGGCATCGCCTTCCAGACCAATATTCTGGCGCTGAACGCCGCTGTAGAAGCCGCCAGAGCGGGTGAGCATGGTCGTGGTTTCGCCGTCGTCGCCTCGGAAGTGCGGGCACTGGCACAGCGCAGTTCGAATGCGGTGAAAGAAATCGAAATGCTGGTGGCCGATTCCCTGAGTAAAGTGGAAGATGGCCATCAGAGCGCGGCAAAAACACAGGCGAATATGAGCAATATCTTGCAAGGGATCCGCCAGGTGAAAGTGCTGATGAGCGATATCGATGTGGCTTCGCACGAGCAGTCTTCCGGCATTTCGCAGGTGAACATTGCCATTATGCAGATTGGTAAAGCGACGCAGGAAAATGCCACGCTGGTGGAAAACTCACAGCAAACCGCGGCGGCGCTCAGCGAACAAGGGCGTCATCTCTCACAACTGGTGAGCGTCTTTAAAATTTCCGAACGGTAAGACGTGAAATGCGCGGCAATAAACGCCGCGCAGACTCGCCAGCAGACCGGTGAAAGGACTACACTTCAGGCATCGCCCTTTTACCGGATATCACAATGAAATCCCTCCGAATCTCCGCTGCGCTGCTGTTACTGGTTGCGCTGAGCGGTTGCAGTAATCTGATGCAAACCACGCCGGTTGCGCCGCCTGCCATAACAGCTAAAGCGCAGGAAATTACCCGTGCGCAGACCTCCACTCTCACCAAAATTGGCAGCATCACCGTCGATGTGATTGGCAGCCCGATGGATGCAGAAGCAGAAGTTCAGCGCCGCGCCGATGCGGCGGGGGCGCATTATTACGTCATCATGTTTAACAGCGAAACCATTATTCCCGGCCGCTGGTATTCGCAGGCCACACTCTACCGCTGATTATTCAGCGCCGATCGCGCGGTTGAGCAACAGCTGGCACAAACGTTCCGGCAACAGCGTTTCACCGCGCGGATCGAGCACCATTCTGCACCACGCGTCCGCCACCGGTGGCGAAGCAAATTCCAGCATCTGAGTTGCTGTCATCAGGTTAAACAACTGACTTGTCAGCCAGCGGCCATGCGCTTCTTCCGATGAGCGCAGGCGCTGTAAAAACTGGCGGGATGCCCGGTCAAATATGCGGTTTTGGCCGCGCACCTGATACAAGACCTGTTGCAGCATTTCTCCGCTGGCGGGTAATTTTTTGAGCGTGCGCAGAACATCCAGACACATCACATTCCCCGACCCTTCCCAGATGCTGTTGACCGGCATTTCACGGTACAAACGCGGTAACTCGCTGTCTTCGCAATAACCCAGACCGCCCAGCGCTTCCATCGCCTCAGCAACAAAAGGCATCCCCTGACGGCATACTTCAAACTTAGCGGCGGGTGTCAGCAACCGGCACAGTAAGATTTCCGCAGGAGTATCCTGTGCGCCGGACGCCGCCGCCAGTCGCATCAGCACCATCGTCTGACCTTCCAGCATCAGCGCCATGCGGCTCAGCGTCTGACGCATCAGCGGTTGTTCGATGAGGGGCTTTCCAAAAACCTGCCGCTGGAAGGCGTGATACAGCGCAACCGACAACGCCCGGCGCATCATGGCGTGGCTGCCCAGCGCACAGTCAAAGCGCGTATGGCCGCCCATTTTCAGGATATGTCGGATGCCTTCGCCCTCTTCGCCCAGCAGCCAGCCGGTGGCATTCTGAAACTCCACTTCGCTGCTGGCGTTCGACCGGTTGCCCAGTTTGTCTTTCAGGCGCTCAATGCGGACCGCATTGCGGGTTCCATCGGGCAGAATTCGGGGCAGGAAGAAGCAGGACAGCCCGCCGTCAGTCTGCGCCAGTACCAGATGCGCATCGCTTTGCGGTACGGAGAAAAACCATTTATGACCGACCAGATGATAAGGCTTTCCGCTGCCACGCCCTTCCAGCGCTGTCGCCCGTGTGGTGTTACTGAGCACATCGGATCCGCCCTGCTTTTCCGTCATGCCCATGCCGATCAGCACGCCTTTCTTCTGGTCGCCGGATTGCAAATGCGGATCATAGCGATCGGATAACAGGGGTTTAAGCCAGCCGCTGAATTCCGCTGGCAGCGTTTTTTGCAGTAAAGGGATCGCCCCAAAGGTCATGGTCACCGGGCATAACGTTCCCGCTTCAACCTGGCCGTGAAGAATAAAGCGCGCTGCACGGGCGACCGCCGAGCCGATGCGTGCATCCTCCTGCCACGGCAAATTATGCACGCGGTTGGCAATCAGCCCCTGCATCAGCAAGTGCCAGGCCGGATGAAAACGCACGTCGTCGAGACGTTCACCACAAGTGTCATAACGTAAAAGTTCTGGCGGATGAGTATTCGCCAGCCTTCCGAGCTCCAGCGATTCGGCAGAACCTAACTGTTGCCCGAGCGACGCCAGTACATCAGCATCCCAGCCAGCCTGCTGACGGGAAACCGCCTCGCGAAGCGGAGTGTCGGAAAGGAATAAATTGCTGTTACTCAGCGGTTTGGGCTGATTAAAAACCCGGTGTGTTTCCCAGTTCATCGCCTGCTCCCTGTTCAAAGGATATGGCCTAAGTATGGTAAAAATCGGGGAATTAACAGGCGGGCAGATCACAAAGGCAGAAATGCAAACGGGAGCCCTGAGGCTCCCGTTTCATCAGCAACAAAGAAAGCAGTAATCAGCTTTTCTTCAGGCCACGCTGACGTACCGCTTCGAACAGACAAACACCGGTTGCAACTGAAACGTTCAGTGAAGACACGCTGCCCGCCATTGGGATGCTGATCAGTTCGTCGCAATGTTCGCGGGTCAGACGGCGCATACCTTCACCTTCTGCGCCCATCACCAGCGCCATCGGGCCGGTCATTTTGCTCTGGAACAGGTCATGATCGGCTTCACCGGCAGTGCCGACGATCCAGACATTGTGTTCCTGCAATACACGCAAGGTGCGCGCCAGATTGGTCACGTTGATCAGCGGCACGTTTTCAGCCGCGCCGCTGGCAACTTTTTTGGCGGTCGCATTCAGTTTGGCAGAACGGTCACGAGGCACGATCACCGCGTGAACACCGGCCGCATCCGCGGTACGCAGGCAAGCACCGAGGTTATGCGGGTCAGTGACGCCGTCCAGCACCAACAGGAACGGGCAATCCAGGCTTTCCAGCAATGCCGGCAAGTCATTTTCCTGATACTGACGGCCTTCGCGCACGCGCGCGATAATGCCCTGATGCACTGCGCCTTCGGATTTTTCATCCAGCCACTGGCGGCTCGCCACCTGGATCACGATCCCGCTGGCTTCCAGTTCGTCGATCAGCGGTTTCAGGCGTTTATCGTCGCGGCCTTTCAGAATAAAAACTTCCAGAAAGCGTTGCGGATCGTTGTCGAGTAAGGCTTTAACGGAATGGATACCGTAGATAATTTCGCTCATGATGCTCTTTAAAATAGACTTGCGGACAGCAAGCTGTCCGCAATTTAATAAGGTTACAGGCGATTCTACCATAGAAGAATCGCCGGAAAGGATTAGCTGTCAGTCGACTTTTTCTTCGCGCGCTTGGCTTTGGTGGCCGCCGCAATTTTTGCCGTTTTATCAGAAGGCTTTTTGGCTTTCTTCGGCTTGCCGTCTTTACCGACTGCGCCGGCCGCTTTCTCTTTCTTCGGTTTGGCAGGTTTCGCGTCATCTTTACGGAAGGCGCTGTCCGGCTCAAAGTTCACGTTTTTCTTACCGGTGCGACGACGCCCCGCATTGGCCGGTGCAGTGGAACGCATGGAACGCTCACCGCCTTTTTTGGCGCGGTCACGTGCGGTTTTGCCTTCACCACGCGCTTTACGGGTGCTGGAAACCAGTGCGAAATCGATTTTACGCTCGTCCATATGTACGGCTTCAACACGGATTTCAACAGTATCGCCCAGGCGGTAAACTGCGCCGGAAGATTCGCCGACCAGACGCTGACCGATGTTGTCGTAACGGTAATAATCGTTGTCGAGCGAGGACACATGCACCAGACCATCGATGAACAAATCGTTAAGGCGCACGAAGAAACCGAAACCGGTCACGCTGGCGATAATGCCGGTGAAGACTTCGCCGACGTGATCCTGCATGAAGTCACATTTCAGCCAGTCAGCCACGTTACGCGTCGCTTCATCCGCACGGCGTTCTGCCATCGAACAATGCTCGCCGAGCTGCAACATATCTTCGTAATCGCTGTGCCATCCGCCGGTTGGCGTCCAGCGCTCTTTCAGCGTGCCGTGCTCTTTCGCCAGCAGGTATTTGATTGCACGGTGCAGCGCCAGATCCGGATAACGACGGATTGGTGACGTGAAGTGCCCGTAGGACTGCAACGCCAGACCAAAGTGACCACGGTTTTCCGGGTCATAAATCGCCTGTTTCATCGAACGCAGCAGCATAGTCTGCAACATTTCGCGGTCAGGACGATCCGCCAGTTCATCCATGATCTGCGCATAATCTTTCGGCTCAGGCTTCAGACCGCCGCCCATGACCAGACCCAGTTCACCCAGCACGCTTCGTAGCGCGGAAATATGATCATCGCTTGGACGGTCATGTACGCGGAACAGCGCAGGTTCGTTATGTTTTTCAACAAAACGTGCGGCAGCGATATTCGCCAGGATCATGCACTCTTCAATCAGTTTGTGGGCGTCGTTACGCACGGTCGGTTCGACACGTTCGATACGGCGCTCGGCGTTAAAGATGAATTTGGCTTCTTCAGTTTCGAATGCGATACCGCCACGTTCTGCACGTGCCTGATCCAGCACTTTGTACATGGTGTGCAGTTCAAGCAGATGCTTCACCAGCGGCGAATATTGCTCGCGCAGTTCCGGATCGCCTTCAATGATGCGCCAGACTTTGTTGTACGTCAGACGTGCATGGGAGCTCATCACCGCTTCGTAGAATTTAGAGCTGGTCAGCTTGCCCTGCGCGGAGATCGTCATCTCACAGACCATACACAGTCGGTCTACCTGAGGGTTCAGGGAACACAGGCCGTTGGACAGCACTTCCGGCAGCATCGGGACAACCTGCGACGGGAAGTAGACTGAAGTGGCGCGGCTGCGTGCTTCGTCGTCCAGCGCCGTGCCGTGACGGACGTAATAACTCACGTCAGCGATAGCCACCCACAGGCGCCAGCCGCCACCGCGTTTTTTCTCGCAATACACGGCATCATCGAAGTCGCGCGCATCTTCACCATCAATGGTGACCAGCGGCAGGCTCCGTAAATCCACCCGCCCTTTTTTGGCCTCTTCCGGCACCTGCTCACTCAGGTCTTCGACCTGTTTCAGAACCTGTGGTGGCCAGACGTGCGGGATCTCGTGAGTACGCAGCGCGATATCCACCGCCATGCTGGTGCCCATTTTATCGCCGAGGACTTCAACGATTTTACCGACCGCTTTAGTGCGGCGCGTCGGACGTTGTGTCAGCTCGACCACCACCATATAACCCATGCGCGCGCCGTTAATGGCGTCGGCCGGGATCAGAATGTCAAAACTCAGACGACTGTCGTCAGGCACCACAAAACCGGCACCGGCGTCAGTAAAGTAACGGCCCACGATCTGGCTGGTTTTCGGCACCAGAACGCGCACGATACGCGCTTCGCGGCGGCCTTTACGGTCGGTGCCAACCGGTTGTGCCAGTACCACGTCGCCGTGGATGCACATTTTCATTTGTTCAGCAGAAAGGTATACGTCGTCTTTCTTAACGCCTTCAAGACGCAGGAAACCGTAACCATCGCGATGGCCAATAACCGTACCTTTCAGCAGGTCCAGACGCTCCGGTAGCGCATAGCACTGGCGGCGGGTGAAGACCAGCTGTCCGTCACGCTCCATCGCGCGCAGACGACGACGCAGCGCTTCGAGCGCTTCTTCTCCGGACAGATTCAGTTCATTACCGATTTCTTCCCGGCTGGCCGGGGTTTCACGTTTCGCGAGATGTTCCAGAATAAATTCACGGCTGGGAATAGGTGATTCGTATTTTTCTGCTTCTCGTTCCAGGAATGGATCTTGTGACATAGCGGTTCCTCCGTTGTCATCAGCAGTTTGTTGAAAGTCTTTCATTCAACAAGCAATAATTTGTAGAGCGTTGAGTTATCTTTGACCATATCGGCCAGAGTGTACTGATTCAGCTCATCAAGAAAATGTTCTACAGCAGTGTGCAGGACTTGTTTTAGCCGGCAAGCGGGCGTGATATGGCAAAAATCACTGTCACAGTTAACCAGTGAAAGCGGCTCGAGTTCGCGAACCACATCGCCAATGCGGATTATTTCCGCGGGTTTCCCCAGTTTAATGCCCCCGTTTTTTCCACGGACAGCGGTGACCAGGCCCGCACGGCTCAACTGATTAATGATTTTCACCATGTGGTTGCGCGATACACCATAAACTTCGGTGACCTGCGAAATGTTGGTCATCTGATCGCCTGGCAGGGATGCCATATAAATCAACGCTCTCAGACCATAATCAGTAAAACTCGTTAACTGCACACATACCTCTGGGTAGTTGTTTACCCGGTCTTTCCACGTCAGCAATGACAACAGGGTGAAGATGATTGTTTATTATGACACTTTGATGATAAACCAGCCGCGAACTTTGCAGCTAATCATTTAGATAGTGGATGCTTCGCGGGAAGTAAACAAGCGTGGAAGGTCAGAAAAAAATAAACCGGGCAAATTTGCCCGGTTATGACGTTTTTACACAATCAGCTCAGGCTGTTATGCGTCAAACGGGTCGCGCAGGATCATGGTTTCGCTACGATCCGGACCAGTCGAAATGATATCAACCGGAACTTCAGTCAGCTCTTCGATACGCTTGATGTAGTTCAGCGCTGCCTGCGGCAGATTTTCGACTTCTTTCACGCCGAAGGTGGTTTCGGTCCAGCCTGGCATGATTTCGTAGATTGGCTCGATGCCTTCCCAGCCTTCTGCAGCCAGCGGGGTGGTGGTCATTTCGCGGCCATCAGGCATGCGGTAACCGACACACAGCTTCACTTCTTTCAGTCCATCCAGCACGTCCAGTTTGGTCAGACAGAAACCAGACAGGGAGTTGATCTGCACAGAACGACGTACGGCAACGATATCCAGCCAGCCGCAACGACGGCTACGACCGGTGGTCGCACCAAATTCGTTACCTTGCTTACGCAGGAATTCGCCGGTTTCGTCGAACAGTTCAGTCGGGAACGGACCTGCCCCCACGCGGGTGGAATAAGCTTTTACGATACCCAGAACGTAATCTACGTAACGCGGACCAATGCCTGAACCGGTAGCAACGCCGCCAGCGGTGGTGTTGGAAGAAGTTACGTACGGATAAGTCCCGTGGTCGATGTCCAGGAGCGTACCTTGTGCGCCTTCGAACATGATCAGATCGCCACGCTTACGCGCGCCATCCAGCAGCTCAGACACGTCAACAACCATAGCCGTCAGGATGTCGGCGATAGCCATGACATCATCCAACGTTTTCTGGAAATCAACGGCTTCTACTTTGTAGTAGTTAACCAGCTGGAAGTTATGATAATCGATGATTTCTTTCAGCTTGATAGCGAAAGTTTCTTTGTTGAAGAGATCGCCAACGCGCAGACCGCGACGGGCAACTTTATCTTCATAAGCCGGGCCGATGCCGCGACCGGTCGTGCCGATAGCTTTATCGCCACGCGCTTTTTCGCGCGCCATGTCCAGTGCGACATGGTAAGGCAGGATCAGCGGGCAAGCTTCAGACAGTAACAGACGTTCGCGTACAGGGATGCCACGAGCTTCAAGTTCGCCCATTTCTTTCATTAAAGCGTCAGGTGCCAGAACAACACCGTTGCCGATGATGCTGATCACGTTCTCACGCAGAATGCCAGACGGAATTAAATGAAGAACGGTTTTTTCACCGTTGATAACCAGAGTGTGACCGGCGTTGTGACCGCCCTGATAGCGCACAACATATTTAGCCCGTTCAGTAAGCAGGTCTACGACCTTGCCTTTCCCTTCATCACCCCATTGTGTGCCGAGTACGACGACGTTCTTACCCATCTCAAGAATCACCAGGTTGCTTAAAAAAGGATTCTAACATCTCATTCTGTGCTTTCCAGTACTTTTAGCACACGTTTGCGGGAAAAATTTTAATTGCGTGCTACCGGTCTCAACAGGACGTGACACGCTGAACGTAACAAAACCTCAACCACCCAGACGACCACGCAACATGTAGTAAATTACGAAGCCTGCGACCACAAGACCCCCGCCAAAACGACGTAAAACGGAGTCCGGAAGATTCGCCAGAGTGAGGATCATTTTTCTCCACGATTTTGGATAAAGCATCGGCCCCAGGCCTTCCAGAACCAAAACTAAGGCCAGCGCCAGCCAGATTGTCGAATTCATGGTGAATGCGTCTCAGTGATTCCCTTCAACAGGAAAAGGAGTTTCAGAAATGACAAAAGGCCCGCGAAGGGCCTTTTGGAAATTGCATCAGCAATTATTTGTTTTTTAGCTGGTCAGGTGACTTCATAAAGCGGAAGAAGTCGCTGTCAGGGCTTAACACCATGACATCGTTACCGCTCTTGAAGCTGGCCTCATAAGCACGCAGGCTACGGATGAATGCGTAGAAGTCCGGATCCTGGCTGAATGCATCAGCAAACAGTTTCGCCGCTTCGGCATCGCCTTCACCGCGGGTGATACGGGCAGTACGTTCTGCTTCAGCCACTGTACGGGTTCTTTCGTAATCCGCCGCTGCCTGAATCTTAGTCGCCTCTTCTTTACCCTGAGAAATATGGCGCAATGCCACCGCATTACGCTCTGCGCGCATACGGTCGAAAATCGCGCTGGACACTTCTTCCGGCAAGTTGATTTGTTTCAGACGAACGTCAACCACTTCAATACCCAGCGCCGCCATGCTGTTCGGGTTCACCGCAGGCTGTTTGCCTTTGGTTTCCTGCTCAACACGTTTCGCCGCAGACGCGATCGCATCATCAGCTTCGGTTGTCGCTTCCGGCTCATCACCTGCGCTACCGGTGTTCAGCGCGTCACGCACATCCAGCGTCAGACGACCGCGGGAATCGGTCACGATGTCTTTCACATCCAGACGACCAATTTCAGAGCGCAAACGGTCACTAAATTTACGTTTCAGCAGAACTTCGGCCTGAGAGACGTCCCCGCCGCCCGTTGCCAGATAGTAACGGCTGAAATCGCTGATACGCCATTTCAGATAGGAATCGACGATCAGGTCTTTCTTCTCGCTGGTCACGAATCGGTCAGCCTGGTTGTCCATGGTCTGGATACGCGCGTCGAGCATTTTGATAGATTCCACAAACGGAACCTTGAAATGCAGACCCGGCGCATACACCAGAGGCTTGTTATCGCTGTCGCGCAGGACTTTGCCGAAACGCAGCACGATACCGCGCTGACCTTCCTGAACCACAAACAGTGAAGCATAAAGCGCCACCAGCACCACAACGACGATAAGTAAAAATGACTTACGCATTGTTATTCTCTCCCTACGCGAAGTGTATCGTCACGCTGTGCATTAGCACGGCGCTGGTCCATGACACTGCCAGACGAACGGGAACTGCTGTTATCGGCACTGCTTTTGCCATTACTGCTGGTCAAGCCCGGCACAGAAGGTAACAAACCTGCATCATCATTTTTGCTGGTGTCGTTCGCTGCCGCGTTATTTCCGCGCAGCATCTGATCCAGTGGCAATACCATCAGGTTATTTCCTTTGTCACTCACCAGAACTTTACGGGTGTGACTGAGGACTTTTTCCATGGTTTCGATATAAAGACGCTCGCGGGTAATTTCCGGTGCGGCTTTATATTCTGGTAACAATTTGGAGAACCGGGCCACTTCACCCTGCGCTTCCAGAACGGTACGGTCTTTATACGCTTTCGCGTCTTCCAGCAAGCGCTGTGCTTCACCGTTTGCCAGAGGCTGGATCTGGTTCGCGTAAGCTTCTGCTTCACGAATAGACTGCTGCTCTCTTTCACGGGCGGCAATCGCGTTATCGAAGGAAGCTTTCACTTCTTCCGGCGGACGCGCGGTCTGGAAGTTGACGTCCTGAATAGTAATACCCATTTTGTACGGACGAATGGTTTCTTCCAGTACACGCTGAGTGTCGCTACGCACCGTGGTACGGCCTTCAGTCAGGATTTTATCCATCGTGTATTTGCCGATAACGCCACGCAATGCGCTGTCCGTTGCCTGGCTCAGGCTGTCGTCAGGGTTGGCAACGCTGAAAAGGTAAGCTTCAGGGTTTGTCACGCGATACTGCACGTTCATTTCGACGCGTACCACGTTCTCGTCAGAAGTCAGCATCACACCAGACGCGGCCAGTTCACGTACCGACTCGACGTTCACTGCGCGAACCTGATCGATGAAGGTCGGTTTCCAGTTCAGGCCCGGCTCAACCAGATGGCTGAACTTACCAAAACGGGTGACCACACCACGCTCAGCTTCTTTTATGGTATAGAAGCCCGTCGCCGCCCAAATCACAACCACCGCGGCAACCGCGATGCCCGCAATCCGGGTACCACTCATCCCGTGACCAGAACCGGTTGGCACGCCATTGTTGTTATTGTTGTTGCCTGAACCTTTTCCACCGAATCCACCCAGCTTCTTGCTGAGTTTACGAAAGATATCGTCCAGGTCAGGTGGCCCCTGATTGCGGCCGCCTTTGTTGTCATTATTTCCACCAGAATTTCCACCAGAGTTGCCGCTATTATTGCTGCTGCCCCAGGGGTCGCGGTCCTGTCCGTTATTACCGGGCTGATTCCACGCCATGTTATAGCTCCATTATTCTATGATTGGTGTTCTTCAGGCTAAATCAGACAGGCTCTGGTTGCGGACATAGCTTTCCAGTTCCTGCTCTTGTTTGCAGAGGCGACGCCAGTCAACAATGGGCATTCGCACCATCAGACCGATACTGCCATCCTCTTCAATCCATTCTTTTTCAATGGCCTGAAGCTGGTAAAAACGGCTACGAAGGCGGCCAGCTTCCGGCGGCAGGCACAATTCATGCTGCGCAATTTCGCCAGATAACCGCTCCGTTAACGCCTGAAAGAGCAACGGAATACCTTCACCTGTCACGGCTGAGAGCCAGACCCTGACCGGCAAATTCTCCTCGTTGCGGTCGATACGCGGGACAAAATCATCCAACATATCTATTTTGTTCATCACTAACAGCGCAGGAATTTCATCTGCTTCAATCTCTGCCAGCACCGTATTAACCGCGTCAATATTTTCCTGAACACGGATGTCCGCTGCATCAATCACATGTAATAACAGAGATGCCTGTCGGGTTTCCTGCAACGTTGCCTTAAAGGCGGCAACTAAATCATGGGGCAGGTGACGAATAAACCCTACAGTGTCTGCCAACACTGTTTCCCCGACATCTGCCACCATAATGCGGCGCAGCGTAGGATCCAGCGTAGCAAACAACTGATTGGCCACGTAAACATCGGCCTGAGTGATACGGTTAAAGAGTGTAGATTTTCCGGCGTTGGTATACCCCACCAAAGACACCGTCGGAATATCCGCACGAACGCGCGAACGGCGACCCTGTTCACGCTGCTTAGCCACTTTTTCAAGACGGCTGAGAATTAAAGTAATCCGGTCCCGCAGTAAACGGCGGTCCGTTTCGAGCTGGGTTTCACCCGGGCCACGTGCACCAATGCCGCCGCCCTGACGCTCAAGGTGTGTCCAGCCGCGAACCAGTCGGGTAGCAATGTGGCGTAATTGCGCCAGTTCTACTTGTAACTTACCTTCGTGAGTTCGTGCCCGCTGGGCAAAAATATCTAAAATCAAACCGGTGCGGTCGACAACGCGACATTCGCATAAGGCTTCCAGGTTTCGTTCCTGGCCGGGGGACAAAGCGTGATCGAACAGGATGACAGAAGCGCCCGTTGCTTTGACGGCATCTGCGATTTCTTGGGCCTTTCCTTCACCGACAAAGTATTTAGGGTGCGGTGCCTTGCGGCTCCCGGTGACGACTTGCAACGCCTCTACACCTGCAGAAGAAACCAGCGATTCAAATTCGCTCAGGTCTTCCGTGTCTTTGTCTTGCGAGAAATAGATATGAACCAGTACGGCCTGCTCACCGGCTTCATAACGGTCAAACAAGCTTGCGACCTCTCATTTGGGAAAAATTCGCCAGCCGGGGGTGCATAAGCATAATCGGAATACTTATGAACCCCTTCGTGGTTGACCAACGTTGCGCTTTATTCAGCGTCATCGTTTTCCTGCTGCGGCTGTTGCGCAGACGGAGTACTACCTTGGTGATAATTGTTGGTGCTGCCCGAACCTGGATTATTGCTATGGTGTGACACCGGGCGGGAAGGCACTACGGTGGAGATAGCGTGTTTATACACCATCTGGCTTACCGTATTTTTTAACAGAATGACAAACTGGTCAAAAGACTCAATCTGGCCTTGCAGCTTAATACCATTCACCAAGTAAATAGAAACCGGAACACGTTCACGACGCAATGCGTTCAGGAACGGATCTTGCAAAGATTGCCCCTTAGCCATTCTATCTTTTCCTTATTAGTTTGTTGTTTGTAACTTTGAGCCTATCGGCTCGAAAATAAATCACATAAAAAATTTGCGCGCTGAGTACTCATCAATTGTACACAATCACCCAACCTATGCACTAACAACCTGAATTACACGGTTTAAGGCCTCTTCTGGCTTCTCAGAATCGAGCCATTCGACACCCTCCCAACCCCGCAACCAGGTCATCTGACGTTTGGCCAGTTGTCGTGTCGCGCAAACACCACGATAAACCATTTCATCGTAATCGAATTCACCAGACAAATATGACCACATCTGGCGATAGCCTACACAGCGAATAGAAGGCAAATCGGTATGCAAATCGCCCCGAGCTATCAGCGTTCTGACTTCGTCTTCAAAACCATTGGACAACATCTGACTAAAACGTTCCTCGATCCGCGCATGTAATGTTTCACGGCGGGTCGGGGCAATCGCAAACTGATGAACGCGATAGGGTAACGTTTCACCCGAAATTTTAGTCAGTTCCGTTAAAGTTTTACCCGAAATATAAAAAACTTCCAGTGCTCTGGACAGTCTCTGCGGATCATTCGGATGAATTCGCATAGCCGCGACGGAATCAATCTCGCTCAGCTGACTATGAAGTGCTTCCCAACCCAGCTCTGCGGCCTGTTTTTCAATGCGTTCGCGCACAGCCGGATCGGCGGGCGGCAACGGTGAAAGTCCTTCGAGCAATGCCTTGAAATAAAGCATAGTCCCACCCACCAATAACGGGATCTTATTGCGCGAGGTTATTTCTGCCATTTCGCGTAAAGCATCCGCACGAAAGTCAGCCGCAGAATATGCGCGGGTCGGGTCGAGAATATCAATCAGACGATGTGGTGCTTGCGCCAGTTCTTCCGCCGTCGGTTTCGCGGTGCCGATATCCATGCCACGGTAGATCAGTGCGGAATCCACACTGATTAACTCAACGGGCAGATGTTTCATCAGCGACATCGCCAGTGCGGTTTTACCGGATGCGGTCGGCCCCATAATAAAGATCGCCGGGGGAGCGGTGTGTTTTTCAGAATCAGTCATGCTTAAAAGCCGCCAGCGCGGACTGTAAATCAAGAGGTTGCAGAAGTCCGGAGGGAGGCGCTTTAACCAAATGTGGGCAAAGCCGCTCAACGTCCGTGAGTAATTGTATGGCTTGTGAAACTGACCAGACCTCGTGTTCGCAGCCACAGTGGCGGGCAAACCACATAGCTACCGCATCAGAAGTCACCTCCTGCTGAACAGCAAGGTAACCTAACAGATCAGGTATCAACTTTTGTAAATTTTGTTGGCGTAATGGTAAAGGTACCGCGCGAACCGTCACACGCTGTGACTCGCTGAGCATTTCTAAACCAAAATGCTGTAATAGCGTCTGATATCTCGCCAGCGCGGCGATTTCTTCTTTACTCAACGTCAGCTTTAGCGGGATCAGCAAAGGCTGCGGGCGAAGCCCTTCTTCCGGCGGTGTCAGTTGCGCCCACTTCAGCCAACGATCGGCCACCGGCAACGATAAAAGCACCAGCTGCTTTCCGCGTTCCAGCAACGCATATTCCGCCGAACAGACCGTCAGTACGCGCCCGAAACTCTGGCTGTGCGCTTCAAGTGCCGGTTCAGCCAGTGTACGAGCGGCGGATGGCGCAGGCTTAGCGGGTTGTGCCACGACCGGAACCGGTTCCTGCAAAGAGAAATCCCCGGCGGCAGGCTGCAAAAGCTGCTGATAGGGCTTTGCTTCATTACGGTTGTATGCCGGTTCAGAACTCCGGAATGTCGGTTCGCGCGGCGCGCTGCTTCGGGCAGTTTCAGGAAAAACATTTTCCTGTAGGGGCTGAGCCGGCTTTTTATCTGCGGGCTGTGAGAAATGATTTCCCCCTGCCGCCTGCCGGTTTTCCGGCTGCCAGCGCGGTGCTTCTGCCTGCAACTGCGGTTCTTCAAGCACCGGATTGCCTGCCTGTTGTAAAACAGACATGACAGCCTGATAGATGAAATCATGCACCAGCCGCGACTGATGGAAACGCACTTCATGCTTGGCCGGATGCACATTCACATCCACCTGATGCGGATCGACATCCAGGTACAACACATACGCAGGCTGCTGATCGTCTTTTAACTGATCCTGATACGCCTGGCGGATCGCATGATTAATCAGACGATCTTTCATCATACGGTTATTCACGTAGCAATATTGCATGTCAGTCAGGCTGCGCGAACCCGTGGGGTCAGCAACCCAGCCGCGGATCGCCAGATCGCCGTGGCTCCATTCAACTTCCAGCGCATGTTCAACGAACGTCGGGCTGCAAATACTGGCCAGGCGGCGGGAAGACTGCGACGGATCTTTCACGGCGCGGTACTGGCGGATCAGTTTGCCGTTGTGGCTGAGATTGACGGAAACGTCAAAGCGCGCCAGCGCAATGCGACGGACGACTTCATCAATGTGGGTAAATTCGGTCTTTTCGGTGCGCATAAATTTGCGCCGGGCTGGCGTGTTGTAAAACAGATCCAGCACTTCAACGGTAGAACCCTGCGGATGCGCGGCCGGTTTGACGGTTACCGCCATGTCGCGGCCTTCGGCGTACGCCTGCCAGGCTTCCTGTTGTTCTGCGGTGCGTGAAGTCAGGATCAGGCGTGATACCGAGCTGATACTGGCTAGCGCTTCGCCGCGAAAACCGAGGCTGAGAATGGCCTCCAGATCGTCGAGGCAGGTGATTTTACTGGTGGCGTGACGCGCCAGCGCAAGAGCCAGATCGTCTTTACCAATCCCGCAGCCGTTATCACGAATACGGATGAGTTTGGCGCCGCCACGATCGATATCAATATCAATGCGCGTCGCACCAGCATCCAGACTGTTTTCCACCAGTTCTTTCACCACGGAAGCCGGTCTTTCGACAACTTCACCGGCCGCTATCTGATTAGCAAGCTGCGGCGGCAATACCTTGATCGGCATATCGGCTCCTGTGGCTGGCGGCTATAAACCGCCGTTATGACTGTGGAATCGTTAAGGTTTGGCCGAGCTGCACCTCGCCAGACTTCATGTGATTCGCCGTTTTGATGTCATTCATGCTGACACCGTATTTGCTCGCTATCGCGGAAAGCGTGTCGCCGCGTTTCACCGTATGTTTTGCCGGTTTCTTCGTTGCTTTGGCCGTCGTAGCAGAAGCGCGCGATGACGATGCTGTAGAAGTGCGGGTGCCAGCTGGCACTTTCAATCTCTGGCCGACCCAGACGCCATCTTTTTTCAATTTATTCAGGTCACGCAGCGCCGCGTTGGTCGTTCCGTAGCTACTGGCAATGCCGGTCAGCGTCTCACCACGGGTGACTTTGTGGATTTGCGTTGCCCCGCCGGAAGCCGCAGTGG
Source organism: Rahnella sp. BCC 1045 (assembly GCF_019049615.1). Lineage (NCBI taxonomy): Bacteria > Pseudomonadati > Pseudomonadota > Gammaproteobacteria > Enterobacterales > Yersiniaceae > Rahnella > Rahnella sp. BCC 1045. Next base: position 108,152 of record NZ_JAFMOZ010000139.1, read on the forward strand.
CTTCAATCGGGCCAGGCTGACTGACGGAAGAACTGGCTGATGTATCGCTTCCCGCTACGCTATCACTTGCCGCCGATGCTGATGCCAGCAGCGGACGGTTTTCGACCTTTGGGCCGTTTTGTATCGGATGCGACTGGAAATAATTACGCAGGCCAATGTGAATGGCTCGTGCAATTTTATCCTGGTACGCGCTGCTGCCCAGCAGCCGCTCCTCGGTTGAGTTACTGATAAAGCCGGTTTCTACCAGCAGAGACGGGATATCCGGAGAACGGAGTACGCCTAAACTGGCGTGTTCCGGTTTGGCTTTGTGTAGCGAGCCGACCGAGCGAAGTTCCCGTAAAACGCGGGTCGCCACGTCATAACCCACGCGCTGGGAATGGCCGAACTGTAAATCCAGAACCGCCTGGCTCAGGTAAGGGTCAGACGCAGTATTCGCCAGTACATCGCCTGCACCGCCGAGCAATTCTGATTGTTTCTCGTGTTGTTCCAGCCAGTTACCCATTTCGCTGTTCGCGCGACGGTTAGACAGAACCCACACCGACGCCCCGCGCGCACTGCGGCTTGGCGCCGCATCGGCGTGAATGGAGACCAGAACGTTGGCGTTTTTCTTACGCGCCACGTCAGAACGCCCCATAACGGAAATGAAATAGTCGCCGTCGCGGGTCAGCACCGGTTTGAACATCGGGTCGGCGTTGAGCAATGTCTGAAGCTTGCGGGCAATAGCGATAGTGACATTTTTTTCTTTCAGGCCGCCGCCGCCAATAGCGCCCGGATCCTGCCCGCCGTGACCGGCGTCGATCGCGACAATAATTTTACTGTCGCTGGTGGAAACAGTGGAAGAACGTGAGTTGTCCGGCGCGACGGTGGTAGCGATAACTTTCGTCTGATCATTGGTAAACGGATTCGATTTTTGCGAGGCGTCTGGCGTGACGGTAGCATTCGGCGACGGCGTATTGGTGACCGTGGAAACCGGCGCATTGCGGCGCGGTGCGGCCGATGCATTCATGGTCAGCACAACGGTGTACTGGCTGCCGTCTTTTTGTTTCGTCGCGTTGGTTCTGACTTTCTGATTCAGTTCAAAAACCAGACGCTGACTTTGCGCATTCGGCGGCGTACTCGCACGCACGCGGGTCACCAGATTCTGGCCGTTAAATGTCAGCGGCAACCCTTTCATCACGCCATCCTGACGGATATCCATGACAACGCGTTCGGGGTTATGCAGCGGAAAAAAAGAATAATCCGGCGAGCCGTCAAAGGTAATCGTCACCGTCGACTGCATTGCGCCATTGGAAACATTGATGTTTTTCATACCAGCCGCCAGTGCGGCGGACGGAATCAAAACAACAAAAAGCAGCAGCGTCGACAAAAGTATTGCCGCTGAATGGAAAAGAGAGGTGAAGCGTAAGTTCATCGCGCGGTCATCCTTGCTGTTGAACACGATGCAATAACGTAACACCGGCTTGCGACACTGCGACCAGTTTCGCCGTGCGCGCCAGAGGCTGCTCCTGCGATGAATAGTCCAGCGTCAGTTCAATATCCGGCTCGGGTAAAATACCTGCGCCTTTCTGCGGCCATTCCACCAGACAAATGGAATCCTGCGCGAAATAATCACGGATCCCCATAAATTCCAGTTCCTCCGGATCGGCAAGGCGATATAAATCAAAATGATAAACAGCGATATTGCTCAACTGATAAGGCTCAACCAGCGTATAGGTCGGGCTTTTCACGTTGCCCTGATGCCCTAATGCCTGAAGAAAACCCCGGCTAAAGGTCGTTTTACCGGCGCCCAGATCACCATAAAGATGGATAACCGCAGAGCCTTCGCAGGCTTTCGCCAGTGAAGCACCTAATTGCAGCGTCGCTGCTTCGTCGGGTAAAGAGATATTAAGTTGATTCATTCAGATATCTGTTTCTTCAGGTCTGGATTAACTAACGGGGGAATCACCGCTAAAAGATCAGTCGCCAGCATACCGCGCGTTCCCTGCCGGTGGGCGATTTCGTCCGCAGCTGCGCCATGAACTACTGTGCCCGCGCAGGCCGCATCATATACATCGAGTTTTTGAGCCAGTAATCCGCCGATAATACCAGAAAGTACGTCGCCCATGCCGCCCGATGCCATTCCGGCATTACCGACGTCGGCAACGGCGAGCCCGCCGCGTTCACTGGCGATCAGCGTGCCTGCGCCTTTCAGGACGACCACGCCGCCGTAGCGTTCAGTAAGTTTTCTGGCAGAAAGTAAGCGATCACTCTCAATATCCTCCACACTGCACCCGAGTAAACGAGCTGCTTCGCCGGGATGCGGTGTCAGTACGCGATTTTGCCGTTTCCCGGGATTGATTGCCAGCAGGTTAAGCGCATCGGCGTCCCATAACGCCGGTTTATCCGATTTTTCAGCCTGCTCTACCGCCTGCCTGCCCCAGTCGCGTTGTCCTAGCCCCGGACCGATGACCAGAACGTCTGCCCATTTCAGGCCTTCTTCCAGTGATTTCGCCGTGAGCTCCTGCACCATCAGTTCAGGTCTTGCCGTCAGCAATGGCCCGGCGTTTTCAATGTGAGTGAGTACTCGCACCAGACCGGCACCGGCACGCAGCGCGGCTTCAGACGCCATGCGGATGGCACCGGCAAAACCTGTGTCGCCGCCAACCACCAGCAAACGTCCATGATCGCCCTTGTGCGAACAGGGGCGACGCGGATGCAACCATTGCGCCAGCTGCGTTGCGTCCAGCCGTTGCAGGTGCGGAAGATGTCCGCCCAGCCAGCTTTGCAGCCCGAGCGGATCGCAATGCAATTTCCCGACGTAATCTCGCGCCTGGCCGGTCAGTAAGCCGGGTTTCAGGGCAATAAAGCTGAGCGTGTGCGTGGCGTGAACCGCCTGTCCGGCGGCCTGCCCGGTTTGGGCATCCAGACCCGAAGGGATATCTAAAGAAAGAACCGGAACCGGCGTCGCGTTAATGTTTCCGATGAGCCCGTCGTAGGGCGCGCGCGGTGCAGACGTCAGGCCGGTGCCCAGCAAACCATCGATTATGAGATCAATATCCTGCGGCCATTGCGTATCAGCAGCGCCGCTTTCTCCGCCCGCTTTCTCCCAGCCCAGACGCGCTGATTCTGCTTCATCAGGCAGCGGCTTGTGGCTGTCGACCGCCAGCAGCGTCACCCGAATTCCAGCCTGCTTAGCCAGACGGGCAACTTCATAACCATCGCCGCCATTATTGCCGTGCCCGCAAAATATCAGCCAGTGCCGCGCGTCAGGAAATTGGCGCTGAGCCATCAAAAAAGCCGCTTTGGCCGCGCGCTGCATCAGGGTAAACAGAGAAATCCCTGTTTCCTGCGCCGCCTGGCGCTCAGCTTTTCGCAGCCAATCAGCAGAAAACACGGAATGTGGTAAACTCGCCTCGTTTCGTTTTTCACGTTGGTTCGTCATGACACTCCCTCTCGATCTCGTTCAACTGGCTCAACATATCAAGCAATGGGGCCAATCGCTAGGCTTCCAGCAGGTCGGCATCTGCGATACAGACTTATCCGCAGAAGAGCCCAAACTCCAGGACTGGCTTGATAAACAATATCATGGCGAGATGGAATGGATGGCACGCCATGGCCTGTTGCGCGCACGCCCTCACGAGCTTTTGCCCGGCACATTGCGGGTGATCAGCGTGCGCATGAACTATTTGCCCGCCAAAGCCGCCTTCGCCAAAACCCTGAATAATCCGCTGCTCGGCTATGTCAGCCGGTATGCGCTCGGCCGTGATTATCACAAAGTGTTGCGCCAGCGGCTGAAAAAGCTCGGCGATATGATTCAGGCGTATTGCACTGAACATGCTGACCAGACCGTGACTTTCCGTCCTTTTGTCGATTCCGCCCCGGTGATGGAGCGCCCGCTGGCGGCCAAAGCCGGTCTTGGCTGGGTAGGTAAACACTCACTTATCCTCAACCGTGAATCCGGCTCCTGGTTCTTTCTCGGCGAACTGCTGATTGACCTGCCGTTGCCGGTTGATCAGTCACAGGAAGAAAAGTGCGGCAAATGCGTGGCCTGCATCACTACCTGCCCGACTGGCGCCATTATCGCGCCTTATACCGTGGATGCGCGTCGCTGCATTTCTTACCTGACGATTGAACTGGAAGGCGCGATACCCGAAGAATTCCGGCCCATGATGGGTAACCGCATCTATGGTTGTGACGATTGCCAGCTGATTTGTCCGTGGAACCGTTATTCACAACTGACGGATGAAGAGGATTTCAGCCCGCGTGCGGCGTTGCATTCGCCGGAGCTGATCGCATTATTTGGCTGGACGGAAGAGAAGTTTCTGCGCATCACCGAAGGCTCGCCTATCCGCCGTATCGGTCATTTGCGCTGGCTGCGGAATATTTCGGTGGCCCTGGGCAATGCGCCCTGGTCGGAACAGGTGCTGGACGCGCTGAATTCACGCGCAGGTGAAAATCCGCTGCTGGATGAACATATTGAATGGGCAATCCGGCAACAAACCGAAAGAAGAAATGAACATCGTATTGAAGTGCAAACTTCGCAGCAGAAACGGCTGATTCGTGCTGTTGAAAAAGGTTTGCCAAGGGATGCATAACAAATCCCAAATCACATTACCAGATAAGCTATATTTTCTGTGCATAAAAATAAAAATGCTTTGCCAATCAATTGCAAAAAAAAGAGCAAGTGATCGTCATAACGTTTTGTTATAAATTTATTTTTAATAAAATCAAATAATTATGAATTGGCAATATGGGCAGCACAAAAAACGGACAGTGTAAAAAAACAGCTAAACCTGTGGATAAGTCTGTTTAAAAAATTACTACAAACCGTGTAATGATCGTCTGAATCACGCACAAAATATGCACGAAAACGCTGCTGAGAAATGAAAGTAAACCGAAGAAGAAAATTGGAGCGGGAAACGAGACTCGAACTCGCGACCCCGACCTTGGCAAGGTCGTGCTCTACCAACTGAGCTATTCCCGCTCTGCGCACTCAACGAAATTCTTCATCGGTACGGGGTGCGCATTATACGAGAAATCCTTTTAGCCGCAAGCCCCTGAAAGCAAAAAAACGTTTTTTTTGTTCAAGTGCTGATTAAAACAGCAAACCGGCGATTTAAGAAGCGAAACACGGTGATTTCGTGCTTCGCACCGCAGTAAAAAAGATTTCAGGTATTTTAGAGATTAATAAAATGATCGCGGTAATACGCCAGTTCAGCCACGGATTCACGAATATCATCCAATGCCTGATGCGTGTTTTGCTTCTTAAAGCCGCTCAGCACTTCCGGTTTCCAGCGGCGCGCCAGTTCTTTCAGGGTGCTGACATCCAGATAACGGTAGTGGAAGTAGGTTTCAAGCTCCGGCATGTACTTAAACAGGAAACGACGATCCTGCCCGACGCTGTTGCCACAAATTGGCGATTTACCTTCCGGTACCCACTCGCGCAGGAACTCAATCGTCTTTTGCTGCGCGGCATTATCGTCAAACGGACTGGCTTTCACACGATCGACCAGACCACTACCGGTGTGCGTACGGACATTCCAGTCGTCCATTAGCGCCAGTTGTGCGTCAGACTGATGAACTGCCATCACCGGGCCTTCAGCCAGAATGTTCAGATGCGCGTCGGTGACCAGCGTCGCAATTTCAATAATACGGTCTCGCTCAGGATCCAGACCGGTCATCTCAAGGTCGATCCAAATCAAATTCGAGTCATTTGCAGCCATGATGCGTCCTATTACAATGAAAGAGATATAGCTGGTATCATAGACGTTTTGGTCGCACCGAGCGATTAAAGCCAGTCAAGTGAGGCGCAGTGACTAAGTCAAAACTGTCTAAAGGGCAACAACGTCGCGTTCAGACTAACCACCAGCGTCGTCTGACACAGACCGACAAACGGAAAGAGCTGGACGATTCTCTGCACGGCGAACCGCAGGACGGCATCGTCATCAGCCGTTTCGGGATGCATGCGGACGTTGAAGCGGCCGACGGCAGCCAGCACCGTTGCAACATCCGCCGTACCATCCGATCACTGGTCACCGGTGACCGCGTCGTCTGGCGCAAAGGCGAAAACGACAGCGTTAAAGGTATCGTTGAGGCGGTACATGAGCGCACGTCCGTCCTGACGCGTCCTGATTTCTACGACGGCGTGAAACCGATCGCCGCCAACATCGACCAGATCGTCATTGTTTCCGCCATCCTGCCAGAGCTGTCTCTGAACATTATCGACCGCTATCTGGTGGCCTGCGAAACCGTAGAAGTTGAGCCGCTGATTGTACTCAACAAAATTGACCTGCTTGATGACGAAGGCCGTAAATTCGTCGAAGGCATGATGGACATCTACCGCAAGATTAATTACCGCGTGCTTGAAGTTTCAAGCCAGACCGGTGAAGGCATGCCGGCGTTTGAAACCGCGCTGACGGATCGCATCAGTATCTTTGCCGGTCAGTCCGGCGTGGGGAAATCCAGCCTGCTGAATGCCCTGCTTCCGCCGGAAGAAAAACAGATCGTGGTGAACGAAGTCTCCGATAACTCCGGTCTGGGCCAGCACACGACGACCGCAGCCCGCCTTTACCACTTCCAGCGCGGCGGCGATGTTATCGATTCCCCTGGCGTGCGTGAATTTGGTCTTTGGCATCTCGCGCCAGAGCAAATCACACAAGGCTTTGTCGAATTCCGCCCTTTCCTCGGCTATTGCAAATTCCGCGACTGCAAACACGGCAGCGATCCGGGCTGTGCAATCCGTGATGCGGTCGATCGCGGCGAAATCGCGGAAGAGCGTTTCGACAACTACCATCGCATTCTGGAAAGTATGGAAGACGTAAAAACGCGTAAAAACTTCGACGCGCTTTAATGTTAAGCCATTGAGCTAAAAGGTTAAGGGCAAGCGGGTGAAGTTAACGGAAGTTGAACCGATGATTTCACCCCGTTACAATCCTCCACCTTAAAACACTGTGCGGCCGTCAAAAAGACGGCCTCCTGCAAAATGGCCGGATAAAACCGGTCATTCATACCATCCAAGAGGTTTTCCCGTGCTGGACAGTATCAAAATCAAACTCCAATATTTACTTCCTAAACAAGGATTAACCCGTCTGGCAGGCTGGGGCGCAGATAAACGCGCGGCCACGCTGACGCATTGGGTCATCAAAGCTTTCGCCCGTTTCTACAGCGTAGACATGAAAGAAGCGCAGAACCCGGATCTCAAATCGTACGCCACCTTCAATGAATTCTTTGTCCGTCCGCTGCGTGATGGCGCGCGTCCGGTGATCAGCGGTCTGGATATGCTTTGCCTGCCCGCCGATGGCGCAGTCAGCCAGTTAGGCGCGATTACCGATGGCAAACTGTTCCAGGCAAAAGGCCATTTCTACAGCCTCGAGGCGTTGCTGGCCGGAAATTATCTGCTGGCTGAAAAATTCAAAGAAGGCCAGTTCGCCACGATTTATCTGGCGCCGCGCGACTACCACCGCGTGCATATGCCGTGCGGCGGCGTGCTGCGCGAAATGATTTACGTGCCCGGCGATTTGTTCTCCGTGAACCCGCTAACGGCGGCCAACGTCCCGAACCTGTTTGCCCGTAACGAACGCGTCATCTGCGTATTTGATACTGAATTTGGCCCGATGGTGCAGATTCTGGTCGGCGCGACCATCGTGGGCAGCATTGAAACCGTGTGGGCAGGCTGCGTCACGCCGCCGCGCGAAGGCATTATCAAACGCTGGACATACCCGACCGCTGGCGAAGAAGGCGCGATTGCGCTGGAAAAAGGCCAGGAAATGGGACGTTTCAAACTGGGCTCAACCGTGATCAATCTGTTTGCTGCAAACCAGATCCGCTTTATGCCGCAACTGAGCAACGGCACCGTCACACGCATGGGCGAACCGTTTGCTGAAGCGCTGCGTACACCGGCATCAGCAACGGCTGAACCTGTGGTACCAGAAGTAATTGTCACTCCGGAAGCACCTGTCATCGCAGAAACGCCGGCAGGTGTGGCCACAGCTGAACCACAAGCGCCTAAAGACTACTGAGTACGCGTTAAACCACCGAAAAGGAATTGACCAAGTGCGCCTGATCCCCGCCCTGCTGATGAGTTTATTGCTGGCTCTGCCTCTGGTGGCGACAGCAACCCCGACCGAAGATCAGCTCAAACAAGAACTGAAACAGGCGGAAGCCAATAAAGAAATGGCCAATCAGACGCAGGTGGTTGAGGCGCTGCAAAGTGCGCTCAACTGGCTGAATGAGATGAATGTTTCGGTCGGGCGCACTACGCAATATCAGACGGTCATCGATGATTTTCCGAAACTGACTCAGGCGCTGCGCCTCGAGCTGCAAAATCAGCCCGAAAAGCCGCCTGCCGTTGATGACAGCATTCCTGCCGCGCAGCTTGAGCAGCAGATTTTGCAGATCAGCAGCCAGCAGCTGGAAGAAACCCGCCAGCTGCGTCAGGAGCAGGATCGTTTCCGCGATATCAGCGATTCGGTCAGCCAGATCCCCCAACAACAAACTGAAGCCCGGAATGCGCTCAGCGATATTGAGCAGCGCATGCAGGCGGCCACGGCGGCGGCGCCATCTTCACCCCTGGCGCAGGCTCAGCTCAGCGCGCTTCAGGCTGAATCGGCGGCACGCAAAGCCAAGGTTGATGAACTGGAGCTGGCGCAGCTTTCTGCCAATAACCGGCAGGAACTGTCACGACTTCGCGCCGATCTCTACAAAAAACGCGCCGATTTTCTCGATCAGCAATTGCAGGCTTTACGCAACATGCTCAACAACCAGCGCCAGCGCGAAGCTGAACAGGCACTGGAAAAAACCGAGCAGTTAGCTGAACAAAGCGGTGAGCTTCCGCATTCCATCAGCCAGCAGTTGCAGTCGAACCGCGAGCTGTCGCTGGCGCTGAATCAGCAGGCGCAGCGCATGGATCTGATTTCCTCGCAGCAGCGTCAGGCTGCCGCGCAGACACAACAGGTTCGCCAGGCGATTAACACTATCCGCGAACAGGCGCAGTGGCTGGGCGCGTCGAATCTGCTGGGCGAAACGCTCCGGGCGCAGGTTTCCCGTCTGCCGGATATGCCTAAACCGCAACAGCTTGACCGCGATATGGCGCAGCTGCGCGTTCAGCGTCTGCACTATGAAGATTTACTGGATAAGCAGGCAATTTACCGTCAGGGACGTCAGGACGACGGCAAACCGCTGACGGTGGCGCAGCAAAAAATTCTTGATGCTCAGTTGCGGACGCAGCGTGATTTACTCAATTCGCTGCTCTCCGGCTGCGATACGCAAATTCTTGAACTGACCAAACTGAAAGTCGCCAACAGCCAGCTGGTGGAAGCGCTGAATGACGTACATGATGCCGCGCACCGTTATCTGTTCTGGGTCGCCGACGTCAGCCCGATTGGTTTTTCCTATCCGGTGCAGGTCGCACATGACCTGAAACGTCTGGTGTCGCTCGATTCCCTGAGCCAGCTGGGCGGCGCGTCGATGATGATGATCACCAGCAAAGAAACGCTGCTGCCACTGTTTGGCGCGCTGATCCTGGTGATTGTCAGTATCAGCTCACGCAAACACTATTACGCGTTTCTGGCGCGTGCCAGCAGCAAGGTCGGCAAAGTCACCCAAGACCATTTCTCACTGACGATGCGCACGGTGTTCTGGTCAATTCTGGTCGCAATGCCGTTGCCCGTACTGTGGGCGGCGCTGGGCTTCGGGCTGCAAAGTGCGTGGCCTTATCCGATTGCGGTCGCCATTGGTGATGGCGTGACGGCAACGCTGCCGATCCTCTGGGCGTTTATGGTCAGCGCCGCGCTTGCCCATCCTCAGGGGCTGTTTGTCGCGCACTTTGGCTGGCCTCAGCGCGCCGTTTCGCGGGCGTTACGCTATTACGCCCTGTCAATCTGGGTACTGGTGCCGCTGATTATGGCGCTGATTACCTTCGATAATCTCAATGATCGCGAGTTCTCCAATACGCTGGGTCGCCTGTGTTTTGTTATTCTCTGTCTGGTGGTTGCGCTGGTGACGCACAGCCTGAAACGCGCGGGCATTCCGCTGTACCACGATAAACACGGCAACAGCGAAAACGTCCTCAATAATACGCTGTGGTGGATGTTACTGGGCGCACCCGTTGTGGCCGCGCTGGCCTCGCTGATGGGCTTCCTGGCCACATCACAGGCTCTGCTGGCGCGTCTGGAAACCTCGGTTGCCATCTGGTTTGTTCTGCTGGTGATTTATCACATTATCCGCCGCTGGATGCTCATTCAGCGCCGCCGTATTGCTTTTGAGCGTGCAAAACAGCGCCGTGCAGAAATGCTGAACCAGCGCGCTCGCGGTGAAGAAGAGGGACATCAGACCAGCAGCAGTAACGAAGGCACGGTGGAAATCGAAGAACCGGTGGTCGATCTGGATGCGATCTCCGCGCAGTCATTGCGGCTGGTGCGATCCCTGCTGACGTTGATCGCGCTGATCTCGGTGATCTTCCTGTGGTCGGAAATCCATTCCGCGTTTTCTTTCCTGGAAAATATTCATCTGTGGCAGGTTTCCTCGACCGTTCAGGGCGTGGAAAGCATGCAGCCGATCACGCTCGGATCCGTGTTGATCGCCATTCTGGTGCTGATTATTACTACACAGCTGGTGCGTAATTTACCCGCCCTGCTGGAACTGGCACTGCTGCAACATCTGGAGCTGACGCCGGGCACCGGTTACGCCGTGCTGACTATCACCAAATACGTTTTACTGCTGATTGGCGGGCTGGTGGGCTTTTCACTTATCGGGATCGAATGGGCAAAACTGCAATGGCTGGTTGCCGCGCTGGGTGTCGGGCTGGGCTTTGGTTTGCAGGAAATTTTTGCCAACTTCATTTCCGGCCTGATCATTCTGTTCGAAAAACCGATCCGTATCGGCGATACCGTCACCATCCGCAACCTGACCGGCAGCATCACGAAAATCAATACGCGCGCCACGACGATTGCCGACTGGGACCGCAAAGAAATTATCGTGCCGAACAAGGCCTTTATCACCGAGCAGTTCATCAACTGGTCGCTTTCCGATTCCGTCACGCGTGTCGTACTGACCGTCCCGGCGCCTTCAGAGGCCAACAGTGAAGAAGTGACTCAAATCCTGCTTAACGCCGCACACCGTTGTTCACTGGTGCTGGATATGCCTGCGCCGGAAGCGTACCTGGTGGATTTACAACAGGGTATTCAGATCTTCGAGCTGCGTATGCATGCCGCCGAAATGGCGCACCGTATGCCGCTTCGCCACGAAATCCATCAGCTGATTCTGGCCGGATTCCGCGAGCACGGCATCACGCTGCCGTTCCCTCCGTTCCAGGTCCGTATGGAGACGCTGCACCGTGCGCAGAATGGCAATAATGCGACGTTTACCAGCAGCAGCGGCAGTGGTCGCAGCGGTAACAGCTCGCGCTCGCCGGGCGATTTGTAATACCGGTTTTAAAAAATAAGCGGGGCAGATTTTCTCTGCCCCTGAATCCATTGTTTTACAGATCTGCGATCAGCGCCGCCGCTGCTTTACGGTGCTGAGAAATCAGCGATTTGATATCCATCCCGACAATCTGTCCGTCAATCACCCGCCATTTTCCGCCAACCATCACGCGATCAGCCCGTTCTGCCCCGCACAACAGCAGCGCGGAAACCGGATCATGGCTGCCGCTGAAACGTAATTCATCCAGCCGGAAAAGCGCCAGATCCGCCTGCTTCCCGACCGCGATTTGCCCGATATCATCACGCCCGATAAGCTTCGCCGAACCGCGCGTTGCCCAGCCTAAAACTCTTTCCGGCGTGACGTATTCCGCGCCATATTTAAGACGTTGCAGGTAAAGCGCCTGACGCGCTTCATACATCAGATTCGATGCATCGTTAGACGCTGAACCGTCCACGCCCAAACCGATGGGGACGCCTGCCGCTTCAAGGTCGCGCGTCGGACACATGCCGGACGCCAGGCGCATATTCGACACAGGACAATGGCAGATCCCGGTTCCTGCAGCGCCAAGCCGCTGAATTTCGTCCGCATTGAAATGAATGCCGTGCGCCAGCCACGTCCGGTCATTCAGCCAGCCGACGCTTTCCAGATAATCCACCGTGCGCAGCCCGAACATTTTCAGGCAGAACGCTTCTTCATCCAGCGTTTCCGCCAGATGAGTGTGCAGCCGGACGTCTTCGCGCTGCGCCATAGCGGCGCTTTCGCGCATAATGTCCGTGGTCACGGAAAACGGTGAGCACGGCGCCAGCGCAATCTGCATCCACGCCCCGTCGCCGCGCTGGTGATAACGGTCAATCAGCCGCTGGCTGTCGTGCAAAATTGCTTCTCCCGATTGCACCGTCTGCTCCGGCGGTAAACCTCCCTGCTCTTCTCCGAGGCTCATCGAGCCGCGCGTCAGAAGAGCACGCATCCCCAGTTCGCGGACGACCTCAACCTGCACATCAATCGCCTCTTCCATTCCCTGCGGGAACAGATAATGGTGGTCAGTCGTGGTGGTACAGCCGGAAAGCAACAGTTCGGCCATCGCCACCCGGCTGGCGAGCCCCAGCGCTTCAGGCTGCAAACGCGCCCAGACCGGATACAGTTTTTGCAACCACGGAAACAGCGGCACGTTAACCACGGGCGCCCAGGCCCGGGTCAGCGTCTGATAAAAATGATGATGGGTATTGATGAGGCCGGGCATAAGTACACAGCCGGTGGCATCGGCAATCTGATCAACCGGCTGTGAGGGTAACTGGCCGCATGCCAGAACTTCAGCGATCGTGGAGCCTTCGACGACGATACCGCCGCGGGCATCGAGTTCATTGGCGGTAAATACCGCCAGCGGATTTTTAATCCAGGTGCGTTGCAAAGACATAACTGACTTCCTCTTCATGAATTCAAAAGTGAGTCAGCTCAGTTATGCCCTGTCTGCTGATCCAGGGGCTCACGCGCGCGCGGGGAACGTTAGTGAACTTTCACCTCTTCTGCCACGGCAATAGCGCGCTCTGCAGGCATCAGCAGATTCAGCAGGATGGCGATCACGCCACCGCTGGTGACTGCGTGGCCGAAGATATTCCCCACAATCGGCGGGAACTGCGCCAGAACATCGGGCACCGCTTCAATGCCCAGACCGATGCCAAAGGAAATCGCGATAATTAACATTTCGCGGCGGCCAACAGGCGACTGCGTCATGATACGAATGCCCGCGGCGACCACGCTGCCAAACATCACCAGCGTCGCGCCACCCAGCACCGGCGCAGGGATTTGCTGCAAGACTTCGCCGATAAACGGGAACAGCCCGAGCAACACCAGAACGCCTCCGATGTACATCCCGACATAACGGCTGGCGACGCCGGTCATCTGGATCACGCCGTTGTTCTGCGCAAAAGTGGTATTCGGGAAGGAAGAAAACGCCGCAGCAATAATGCAGCTGACGCCATCGGCCAGGATCCCGCCCTTCAGGCGCTTGCGGAAACTTTCCCCTTCAATGGGCTGCTGCGACAACATACAGTTCGCCGTCAAATCGCCGACCGCTTCCAGAATACTGATAAACGACACCAGCGCGATTGGCACGAAAATGATCCAGTCAAACTTGAAGCCAAAACGGAACAACTGCGGCAGCGCAAACCCGTCGCCCTGCAACGGTTTAAGCGGCAAATGTCCGGTCAGGGCAGCCGCGATACACCCGACAATAATCCCTAATACTATCGATGAAAGGCGCAGCCAGCGTACATTAATGCGGTTACATACGACGATCACCAGCAGCGTCAGCGCGCCCAGCGCCAGATTGACCGGCGCACCGAAATTCGCCGCACCGTGCCCGCCCGCCCAGTCTGTAATACTGACTTTAATCAGGCTGATGCCAATCAGGGCAATGACCGTTCCGCTGACCAGCGGGGTAAACACGCGGCGCATCTGCCCGATAAACCGGCTGACCAGAAGCGGAATAAACGCCGCGACAAAGTTCACGCCAAAAATCATCGCCATGATGTCTTCAGGCGAGCCCCCGCGGCTTTTCACCAGCATTCCTCCGGACAGAATCACACCCAGAAATGCAAAACTGGTGCCTTGCAGGCAAATCATCCCCGCGCCCACCGACATAAACCGGCGCGCCTGAATGAACGTCCCGATGCCGGAAGCCAGCAGCGACATACTGATGAGATAAGGGAGATACGCATTCAGCCCGAGCACCGAACCGATAATCAGCGGCGGAGTAATAATCCCCACCACGCTCGCGAGGACATGCTGGATGGCCGTGAAAAATGCCGGTGCCGGTGCAATACGCGCCTCCAGACCATAAAGAAGTTCTTTGTCGCCAGATTCAGACATAACGGGATCCCAGAGCTGATTGAGTAGTTATCCTGTAATGCATAAATCAGGCCAGCGGAGAGAAAATTTGCGTTAAATCGTTGAGGAGCCAGCAGGATTGCGGGTTCGCGCCGGGGTGTCATCCCTGAAACTTTAAAATCAGTGTTACGCGATTTAGGTACTTTTGTTTCACTAAAGGAGCAATTTTAATGTTATTGCACAATCACAGGGCAGGGAAAGGAGGCATGGCGAGAAAGAAAGATAATCCTGACCCGAGGGCCAGGATTGGGGAAAACAGACTCAGGCGCGTGTGACCGGGAAAGCCAGCACTTCGCTCAGGCTGCCCGCGCCCAGCGCAATCATAATCAGACGATCAACGCCCAGCGCCACACCGGAGCATTCCGGCATGCCATGTTCCAGAGCATCCAGCAGATTGTTATCGATAGGATGCTGAGGTAAACCGCGCGCGGCGCGTTTACGGTTATCCTGCTCGAAACGCTGGCGCTGTTCGCGACCATCGGTCAGTTCGCGGAAACCGTTCGCCAGTTCGATGCCTTTGTAATACACCTCAAAACGCTCAGCAACGCGGTGATCTTCGGTGCTGATTTCCGCCAGAGATGCCTGCGTCGCCGGGAAGTGGTACACAAAAGTCGGCTTGTCGCGGCCAATATGCGGTTCGACACCCATCGTAAACAGTAACTGCAATAAGGTGTCGCGGTCTTCTTCGGTATCCGCGATATTTGATAAATCCAGCTTCGCGGCAACTTCACGCAGTTCGGTTTTATCCGCAGACAACGGATCCACGCCCAGATGGCGCGTAAACGCCTGCTGATAGGACAGGGTTTCTGCCGTATCGCAATCGAGCACCTGTTGCAGCAGATCGTCCACTTCATTCATCAGGCGGTACATGTCATAACGCGGACGATACCATTCCAGCATGGTGAATTCAGGGTTGTGATGGATACCGGCTTCTTCGTTACGGAAGCTGCGCCCCATCTGGTAAATCGGCCCGCTGCCCGCAGCCAGCAGACGTTTCATGTGATATTCCGGGCTGGTCATCAGATACAAAGTCATGCCATCAGCCGCACCCGGCCCGACAAAACGCGTGTCAAAAGGCACCAGATGGATGTCGGTCACCGTGGCCTGGCTCATGGCCGGCGTTTCCACTTCCAGCACGCCGCGATCGGAAAAAAAACGTCGAATCTCAGCGAGAATGGCCGCACGCTTCAACAAATTGGCGACAGGAGCACTGGGTTGCCAGCTTGCCGTTTCGCTCATGGTGATTTACTCCGAATTCAGAAAAGTCATGCAGTCTACCTGCAACCCTCAGGGCAAACAAATACCTCATTTTGCGAAGCAATATACAGAGAAAGCCTAAACCTGCATTCACATCAAATTACCACTACTCCTCATTAGGTATAATAATTTCCTTACAAATAATAAGAATATTAGCCTCTGGGACAGCGCCTGTATGTCATCAGCGGTGGTTAAGCCTCAGATTCAAAACCTTTTTCGCGGGTGTTTCAAACCCGATCTCATTGATGATAGTGGAGGAATGCAGTGCAAACCTTTAACGCCGACATTGCAATTATAGGTGCAGGTGGGGCGGGTTTACGCGCAGCAATAGCCGCAGCGGAAGCCAATCCCAACCTGAATATCGCGTTGATTTCGAAAGTGTACCCTATGCGCAGCCACACGGTGGCCGCCGAAGGCGGTTCTGCCGCAGTGACGCAAGATCACGACAGCTTTGATTTTCACTTCCAGGATACCGTTTCCGGAGGCGACTGGCTGTGTGAGCAGGACGTAGTGGACCATTTCGTTCATCAATGTCCGACTGAAATGGCGCAGCTTGAACTCTGGGGCTGCCCGTGGAGCCGTAAGGAAGATGGTTCAGTCAACGTCCGGCGTTTTGGCGGGATGAAGATCGAACGCACCTGGTTTGCCGCGGATAAAACCGGCTTCCACATGCTGCATACCCTGTTCCAGACCTCGCTGAAATACCCGCAAATCAAACGATTCGACGAGCATTTCGTTCTCGATATTCTGGTCGATGACGGCCAGGTTCGCGGCGTCGTCGCCATCAATATGATGGAAGGCACCCGCGTACAAATCCGCGCTAACGCAGTCGTGATGGCAACCGGCGGCGCAGGCCGCGTTTACCGTTACAACACCAACGGCGGGATTGTCACCGGCGACGGCATGGGTATGGCGTTCCGTCATGGCATTCCGCTGCGTGATATGGAGTTCGTGCAATATCACCCGACCGGCCTGCCCGGATCCGGCATTCTGATGACAGAAGGCTGTCGTGGTGAAGGCGGTATTCTGGTCAATAAAGACGGTTACCGTTATTTGCAGGATTACGGCATGGGGCCGGAAACCCCGCTCGGCGAACCGAAAAACAAATACATGGAACTTGGCCCGCGCGACAAAGTCTCGCAGGCGTTCTGGCACGAATGGCGCGCCGGACGCACCATTTCCACTCCGCGTGGCGATGTGGTGTATCTGGATTTACGTCATCTCGGCGAGAAAAAGCTGCGCGAGCGTTTGCCGTTTATCTGTGAACTGTCCAAAGCTTACGTCGGCGTGGATCCGATTACCGATCCAATCCCTGTACGCCCTACCGCGCACTACACGATGGGTGGAATCGAAACGGATGCGCAGTGCGAAACCCGCATCAAAGGTCTGTTTGCCGTCGGTGAATGTTCATCGGTTGGCCTGCACGGCGCAAACCGTCTGGGCTCCAACTCACTGGCAGAGCTGGTGGTATTTGGCCGCATGGCCGGCGAAAAAGCAGCAGAACGCGCCGCCGAAGCCAAAGACTACGGCAATACCGAAGCTCTCGACGCGCAAGTTCGTGATATCGAAAATCGCGTTGACGCGCTGATGAAACAGGAAGGCGATGAAAGCTGGGCGGCCATCCGCGACGAAATGGGTCTGGCGATGGAAGAAGGTTGCGGGATTTACCGCACCACCGAACTGATGCAGAAAACCATCGACAAGCTGACCGAGCTGAAAGAGCGCTTCAAACGCGTCAAAATCAAAGATACTTCCAGCGTTTTCAACACCGATTTGCTGTACACCATCGAGCTGGGACACGGACTGGAAGTGGCCGAATGTATGGCGCATTCGGCCCTGCATCGTCGGGAATCCCGCGGCGCACATCAGCGTCTGGATGAAGGCTGTACCGAACGCGATGACGTCAATTTCCTTAAGCATACGCTGGCCTTTTATCAGCCAGATTCCGCGCCACGTCTTGAATATGGCGATGTGAAGATCACCACATTGCCACCGGCAAAACGTATGTATGGCGGGGAAGCTGAGAATCACGATAAAAAAGATAAGGAGCAATCACGTGGCTAAAATGCGAAGCCTGAAGGTTGAAATCATGCGCTATAACCCGGAGACGGACCACGCGCCGCATCCGGTTGTGTATGACGTGCCTTTCGACGAAACAACGTCGCTGCTCGACGCGCTGGGCTATATCAAAGACCATATCGCCGCCGATCTTTCCTACCGCTGGTCGTGCCGTATGGCCATTTGCGGCTCCTGCGGCATGATGGTCAACCGTGTGCCAAAACTGGCCTGCAAAACGTTCCTGCGCGAATATCCGGACGGAATGCAGGTGGAGGCGCTGGCAAACTTCCCGATCGAGCGCGATTTAGTGGTCGATATGACCCACTTTATAGAAAGCCTCGAATCCATTAAGCCGTACATCATTGGCAATACCCGTACCGTAGCGGAAGGCCCGGGCAAACAAACGCCTGCACAGATGGAGAAATATCATCAGTTCTCCGGCTGCATCAACTGCGGTTTATGTTACGCCGCCTGCCCGCAATTCGGTCTGAATCCGGAATTCATCGGCCCGGCCGCCATTACGCTGGCGCACCGCTACAACCTGGACAACCGGGATCACGGCAAAGCCCAGCGTATGCCGCAGCTTAACGGCCAGAACGGCGTCTGGAGCTGTACGTTTGTCGGTTACTGTTCTGAAGTCTGTCCGAAACACGTCGACCCGGCCGCCGCTATTCAGCAGGGTAAAGTTGAAAGTTCGAAAGACTTCATGATAGCGAGGCTGAGACCGCAATGAGGGAGGAAAATATGACGACTCGAACTCAGACCCCGGGCAGCAAACGTAAACCTTACGTGCGCGAAATGCCCGCCAGCTGGTGGCAACGTTCACCTTTCTATCGTTTCTATATGCTGCGTGAAGGCACGTCCGTTCCGGCAGTCTGGTTCAGTATCTTGCTGCTGGCCGGTATTTTCGCCTTACGTAACGGGCCGGAAAGCTGGGCAGGATTTGTACATTTCCTGCAAAACCCGGTGGTCATGCTGATCAACCTGATTGCTTTACTGGCTGCGCTGCTTCACACCAAAACCTGGTTTGAACTGGCACCGAAAGCCTCCATCGTCATTGTGAGAGGCAAGAAAATGGGGCCGGAGCCGGTGATTACCGGTTTCTGGTGCGTAACTGCCGTTGTGACGCTGGTGATCCTCGCCATCGCGCTGTTTCTTTGAGGAGGCGACATGAAAAATACTCTTCCTAAACGTTCAGATGAGCCGGTGTTCTGGGGGCTGTTTGGCGCAGGCGGCATGTGGAGTGCGATTTTTGCGCCGGTGATGATTCTGCTGGTGTGCTTCCTGCTGCCGCTGGGGTTTTTCCCCGGTGACGCGCTGAGCTATCCGCGCGTACTGGCATTTGCACAAAGCTGGATTGGTCGCCTGTTTCTGCTGCTGATGATCGTCCTGCCGTTGTGGTGCGGTCTGCACAGGATCCATCATGCCATGCACGACCTGAAAATCCACGTTCCTGCCGGTAAATGGGTGTTCTACGGTCTGGCAATGATCTTAAGCGTTGTCACACTTATCGTGTTGATCCGCCTCTGATCTGA
This sequence comes from Rahnella sp. BCC 1045, assembly GCF_019049615.1. Taxonomy (NCBI): domain Bacteria; kingdom Pseudomonadati; phylum Pseudomonadota; class Gammaproteobacteria; order Enterobacterales; family Yersiniaceae; genus Rahnella; species Rahnella sp. BCC 1045. The sequence continues at coordinate 127,288 of NZ_JAFMOZ010000139.1, forward strand.
CAAGATCCCCTTTTTCAGCGGTCATTTCCGTGACCGCTGATTTTTTCCTGCCTTCCCTTTTCTCTTTTCCTCAATTGTTACCTACACTTAGGTGATTACCTCAGGAAGGAACATTTATGCGTATCTGGTCAAAACTCGGTGTGATTGTTACGGCACTTTTATCGGTCGCTTGCAGCGTGACGCCACCCAAAGACGTCAAAGTCGTCAGTAATTTCGAGCTTAACCGCTATCTGGGAACCTGGTATGAAGTGGCAAGGCTGGATCATAGCTTTGAAAGCGGGCTTGAACACGTGACGGCCAATTACAGCTTGCGGGATGATGGCGGTGTGAAAGTTATTAACCGTGGCTTTAATACTGAGAAAAACAAATGGCAGGAAAGTGAAGGCAAAGGGTATTTCACCGGTTCAACGTCACGTGCGGCGCTTAAAGTTTCGTTCTTTGGCCCGTTCTATGGCGGCTATAACGTCATCGAGCTGGATAAAGATTACCGCTATGCGCTGGTTTGCGGGCCGGATAAAAGCTATCTGTGGATCCTCTCACGAACCCCGACGCTGGATGACAGCGTAAAACAGCAACTGCTGAAAACCGCGCAAGGCTACGGCTTTGATACCAGCAAGCTGGTGTGGGTCAAACAGCCGTAAGTTTTCCCCCTTCAGAAACAACACTGCCTGCATCAATGTGCAGGCAGACTTCAGCTTACTTCAACTCACACGCCCGTTACTGAGCGCTTTTCTGAATTGCCTGGCCGCCGGCAGAGACATCTTCACCCACGCCACGCGTGGTATTGCAGGCAGTTAACGCAGAAGACAGAACAAGAACAGACAGGATTGCGAGGATACTTTTCTTCAACATATAAAATTCCTTCCTATAGAGAATGTAAAGTAAGACTCACTAAGTGTAGTTAATTTTCTGAATACGGAAGGGAAAAGACAGGATTTTAGGACAGTTGGTAAAACGAGGCTGAAGGAATCAGCCTGCTTTGGAAATCGCGCCACCCAGATGCTGGATGTCTTCACCAAAACCGTGAACCGTGTTGCAGCCGGATAACGAAGCCAGCAACATCACTGAAACCACGATAAACATCATCTTCTTCAACATGGAAAACACAATCCCATTCAACAGGTTGAGCCGGAAAGCTGCGACAGGCATTACCCTGTGGCAGCTTTCATCCAGCGTAATAAGAAACTTATTTAACGCGGGAAACGTATTCGCCAGAGCGGGTGTCACAACGGACGATTTCGCCAATCTGCACGAATAAAGGCACTTTAACCACTGCGCCGGTGCTCAGCGTTGCTGGCTTGCCGCCGGTACCTGCGGTATCACCTTTCAGGCCTGGATCGGTATCAACAACTTCTGCTTCGATGAAGTTCGGTGGCTGGACAGCGATAGGACGACCGTCCCACAGAGTCACGATACATTCAGCGTTATCTTGCAGCCATTTAGAGGCTTCAGAAACGGTTTTAGCTTCAACACCGTGCTGCTCGAAAGTCTCAGGGTGCATGAAGTGGTAGAACTCACCGTCGTTGTACAGGTAAGTCATGTTGGTATCTACAACGTCTGCACCTTCGCAAGAGTCAGTAGATTTGAAGGTTTTTTCTACACGGGAACCGGTCAGAAGACGGCGCATTTTCACACGTGCAAAAGCCTGGCCTTTGCCTGGTTTTACGAACACGCTGTCTTCGATTGCGAAAGGCTCGCCTTCGAACATGATTTTAAGACCCGGACGGAAATCGTTGCTAGAATAAGTCGCCATGATGGCCCTCTAATTTTAAACTGGTATTAGCCAAAAAATGGCAAACATTGTAACCCTAAACACGCCATTTAGAGAAGATTGGTTGTATCAACTCGGCGATGTTATCACTGACCCGAATGAACTGCTTACTCTTCTGGCACTTAACGACAATGCAGATCTGCAAAGTGGCCATGAAGCCCGTCGTTTGTTCCCGCTTCGCGTGCCCCGCGCCTTTGTGGCACGTATGCAGCACGGCGATCCGCGGGATCCTTTGTTGCTTCAGGTATTGACCGCACGCGAAGAGTTTATCGCCGCGCCGGGCTTTACCACCGACCCGCTTGATGAACAACGCAGCGTTGTTCCGGGTCTGTTGCACAAGTATAGCAATCGCGCCTTGTTGCTGGTGAAAGGCGGCTGTGCGGTGAATTGCCGCTACTGCTTCCGCCGCCATTTCCCGTATCAGGACAACCAGGGGAATAAGGCCAACTGGGTTCAGGCGCTGGATTATATCCGTACACAGCCCGAACTCGATGAAATTATTTTCTCCGGCGGCGATCCGCTGATGGCGAAAGATCACGAACTCGACTGGTTGATCGGTGAGCTGGAAGGGATCGCGCACATCAAACGCCTGCGTATCCATACCCGTTTACCGGTGGTGATCCCTGCGCGCATCACGGACACGCTCTGCCAGCGCCTTGAACAGTCGCGTTTGCAGGTGCTGATGGTGACGCACATCAATCACGCCAATGAAATCGATGACGCGTTGCGCGCCAGCATGGCGAAACTGAAACGTCATGGGGTCACGCTGCTCAATCAGAGCGTGCTGTTGCGTGATGTAAATGACTCTGCCGATGTGCTTGCTGCGCTCAGTAATGCGCTGTTTGATGCGGGAATTTTGCCTTACTACATCCACGTGCTGGATAAAGTTCAGGGCGCGGCGCATTTCATGGTGAGCGACGATGAAGCGCGCATCATTATGAAAGGGCTGATGAGCAAAGTTTCCGGTTATATGGTGCCGAAACTGACCCGCGAGATTGGCGGCGAACCGAGTAAAACCATTTTGGATTTACGCCTTAAACAGTCGTAAACGCGAATGCCGAAATGCAAAAAGGGATGCCATCGGGCATCCCTTTCGTATTTCTGTGCAGGTTCACGCAGCTAAAGCGTAAACGGCCCGACTATGGGCACTTATAAACCTGGCCGACCATTTTGCTGTCAACCGGTGCAAAGCTGGACAGGAAATTTTGAGACGGGCTGTTAGCACCATAAATGGTATTGCCGCCCATCGCTGCTGCCTTGTTGCGCAGGTCGTTGGCCGCACCACGCATTGAGCTGCCATCGCCGCCGGTACCGGAGAACCAGTTGCTTTGGGCACCAGTGACTTCACCGAGGAGCTGACAATTTGCGCCTGGTTTGTCGTCCGTGAATTTCACCTGCTGTCCCGCTGCATCCAGTTGATGAGTGGTACTGCACCCGGCAAGCAGCGCGATAGCTGACAGGCCCAGTAACATTTTAATCCGCATCACTTTCCCCATTTGTTTTTGTAATCACATAAAGCCTATCAGAAAACACCTGGCTCTCTTAGGCATCCGTTGCCACGCATACCCAAGGTTCTGCGCTATCGGTATAAATCCGAAAACCACGCAGAAATGAGTCTACACGTTAAACCCGGAAGACATTGAGACTTATCTTACTGAACACGATAAAAAATGGTCAAATAAAAAAACCCGGCCTTTTCAGACCGGGTTTCTTCAGTACGTTAACTCAGACAACAAAATTGCCGCTGATTTGCCGTACCTGCGGATGAACGCAGGGGGATGATGATTACATCATGCCGCCCATACCGCCCATGCCACCCATACCGCCAGCGCCGCCCATATCGACTTTATCGTCTTTAGGCAGGTCGGTGATCATGCACTCAGTGGTGATCATCAGGCCAGCTACAGAAGAGGCGTACTGCAGAGCAGAACGGGTCACTTTAGTTGGATCCAGGATACCCATTGCGATCATGTCGCCGTATTGTTCGGTGTAAGCGTTGTAACCGAAGCTACCTTCACCTGCTTTAACAGTGTTTGCGATAACAGAAGCTTCTTCACCTGCGTTCACAACGATCTGACGAAGTGGAGCTTCCATTGCGCGCAGAGCAACGCGGATACCCACGTTCTGGTCATCGTTGTCGCCGGTCAGGTTAGCCAGAGTGTGGGCAACGCGAACCAGCGCAACACCACCACCAGCAACCACGCCTTCTTCTACAGCAGCACGGGTTGCGTGCAGCGCATCTTCAACGCGGGCTTTTTTCTCTTTCATTTCAACTTCAGTCGCTGCGCCAACTTTCAGAACAGCTACGCCGCCTGCCAGTTTAGCCACACGCTCTTGCAGTTTTTCACGGTCGTAATCAGAAGTTGCTTCTTCGATCTGCTGACGGATCTGAGATACACGGCCCTGAATGGTTGCTTCTTCGCCAACGCCATCGATGATGATGGTGGTGTCTTTGTTGATCACAACGCGTTTAGCCTGACCCATGTCTTCCAGAGTCGCTTTTTCCAGCTCCAGGCCAATCTCTTCAGAGATTACGGTACCGCCAGTCAGGGTTGCGATGTCCTGCAACATAGCTTTACGACGGTCGCCGAAGCCAGGTGCTTTAACCGCAGCCACTTTCACGATGCCGCGCATGGTGTTCACCACCAGAGTCGCCAGGGCTTCGCCTTCAACGTCTTCAGCAATGATCAGCAGTGGTTTACCGGCTTTAGCAACGGCTTCCAGTACTGGCAGCATTTCGCGAATGTTAGAAATCTTTTTGTCAGCCAGCAGGATGAACGGGCTTTCCAGTTCGATTGAACCGGTTTCTGGCTTGTTGATGAAGTACGGAGACAGGTAACCGCGATCGAACTGCATACCTTCAACAACATCCAGCTCGTCCTGCAAGCCAGTGCCTTCTTCAACAGTGATGACGCCTTCTTTGCCGACTTTTTCCATCGCTTCAGCGATCAGTTTACCGACGGTTTCATCGGAGTTAGCAGAGATAGTACCAACTTGTGCGATCGCTTTAGAGTCAGAGCAAGGTACAGACAGTTTTTTCAGTTCTTCAACAGCGTGGATGACCGCTTTGTCGATCCCGCGTTTCAGATCCATCGGGTTCATACCAGCGGCAACAGCTTTCAGGCCTTCAGTGATGATGGCTTGTGCCAATACGGTTGCGGTAGTCGTACCATCACCCGCTGCATCGTTCGCTTTGGACGCCACTTCTTTCACCATCTGTGCGCCCATGTTTTCGAACTTGTCTTCCAGTTCGATTTCACGTGCAACGGACACGCCGTCTTTAGTGATGGTTGGAGCACCGAAAGATTTGTCCAAAACCACGTTGCGGCCTTTAGGGCCCAGGGTCACTTTTACTGCATCAGCAAGGATGTTTACGCCACGCAGCATTTTCACACGGGCGTCGTTACCGAATTTTACTTCTTTAGCTGCCATTGTTAATTTCCCTTCAATTCGTTCAGTTCAGAAAAAAGTGGGTCGGAGGAAGATCAGGCTTCTACGATTGCCAGGATGTCGCTCTCAGACATAATCAACACTTCTTCATTGTCGATTTTTTCAGCTTTCACGCCGTAGCCGTCGTTGAAGATGACGATGTCGCCAACTTTAACGTCCAGCGCTTTAACTTCACCGTTTTCCAGAATGCGACCATGGCCGACAGCCAGGATTTCGCCACGGGTAGATTTACCAGCAGCTGAGCCAGTCAGAACGATGCCGCCAGCGGATTTAGATTCTACTTCTTTACGCTTGACGATAACGCGGTCATGCAATGGACGAATTTTCATTGATAACTCTCCTGTGAGCGGGTCCATATCTATTTTTAGGGTTGAATGCCTGACAAATGCCTGCCTGGCCTCGTGGTTTGTTTAATGGGGGCGATACACCCCCATTCAAGGGGAAGAAGAGAAAAAATTTCGCTTTTTCTTTTGGCTTTCAGGCCATCTAAACCCAGCCTGAAAACTACTTCCCAACAATGTATTAACAATCAAGGCCACAGAGATTAGCGATCGCGGTGCTCTGTGTCGTCATCTTTTTTCGGTGAAACCAGGCGTTCCGGTGTTTCATCAGTCCGCTGGAACTCGCCTTCAAAGGTATTTCCGGTGGGCGCACTGCTCCCCCAGTTACCGCCAGAGCGAACAATATTCAGGTGCGGCATCAGCTTGAGCGTCAGTCGTTTCTGAATCGGCGGCAGCAGGAGCAGCAAGCCGAGGAAATCGGTAAAGAATCCCGGAACCAATAACAGGAAACCGGCAATCACCAGTGAAACACTTTTCACCATTTCAGCCGCCGGGCTTTCACCTACAGCGAGCTTCTGCTGAAGCTGCATGAACGTTTTCATTCCCTGATTTTTGACCAGAGAAACACCCACGCAGGAGGTGAATACCACCAGCAATAATGTCGTGGCGACGCCAACAACCGCAGCCACCTTGATAAATAAGGTGATTTCAATATAAGCCAGCAGGAATAACAGTAGTAACGGTAACCAGCGCACCGCATTCTCCTTGTGATTTGGCCCCGAAGTTCTTTTTCAGAAGCGTTCGAAACCCTGAATAAGTGCCTGTTCCCGATGTTTGCCATCAAAGAAATGCAGGCTGACTACAATGAGATGGTGCTGTGTCCCGGTGATTTCAAGCACCAGACCTGATTTAATTGAGCAGGTAAATGAATTGTGAGAATTCTCACAGATACTAAAAACTTGCACAATCATAGGGCAGGATAGTGATCTTAGTACGTGCAATTCGCCTGAAGCAGCATATGATCGCCTTCGTTGTGGAAACAACGGTTGATCGTTTTAAATTTACCACGGCTAGTAACATAATTTTAAACATCGCATAACGCATTCAGTACCGAAGAGAAGGTTCTCATGTCAAACACCATTCGTATCGAGGAAGACCTGCTGGGCACGCGCGAAGTACCGGCAGAAGCTTATTACGGCATTCATACCCTGCGGGCGATTGAAAACTTCTATATCAGCAACACCAAGATCAGCGATGTGCCTGAGTTTGTTCGTGGCATGGTGATGGTGAAGAAAGCGGCGGCTCTGGCAAACAAAGAGCTGCGCACCATTCCACGCCATATCGCGGACATCATCATTCAGGCGTGCGACGAAGTGCTTGATAAAGGTAAATGCATGGACCAGTTCCCTATCGACGTCTATCAGGGCGGCGCGGGAACCTCGGTAAATATGAACACGAATGAAGTGCTGGCGAACATCGGTCTGGAACTGATGGGTCACCAGAAAGGCGATTACCAGTTCCTTAATCCCAACGATCACCTTAATAAATGCCAGTCCACCAATGATGCCTACCCGACCGGTTTCCGTATCGCGGTTTACGCCTCTTTGCTGAAACTGGTTGATGCGATTTCTCAGTTGGGTGATGGCTTTGAGCGCAAAGCGGTCGAATTTGAAAACGTCATCAAAATGGGCCGCACGCAGTTGCAGGACGCGGTACCGATGACGCTCGGCCAGGAATTCCATGCATTCAACGTACTGCTTAAAGAAGAAACCCGTAACCTGATCCGCACCGGTGAATTACTGCTGGAAGTAAACCTCGGGGCAACGGCGATTGGTACGCGCCTGAATACGCCGGAAGGATATCAGCAGCTGGCCGTGCAGAAACTGGCGGAAGTCAGCAATCTGGCGTGCGTTCCGGCTGAAGACCTGATTGAAGCAACATCAGACTGCGGCGCTTACGTGATGGTTCACAGCTCCCTGAAGCGTCTGGCGGTTAAGCTTTCCAAAATCTGTAACGACCTGCGCCTGCTCTCTTCCGGGCCTCGCGCCGGGCTCAATGAGATCAACCTGCCAGAATTGCAGGCCGGTTCTTCCATCATGCCTGCCAAAGTTAACCCGGTGATCCCGGAAGTAGTGAATCAGGTTTGCTTCAAAGTCATCGGCAACGACATGTGCGTCACGATGGCCGCCGAAGCGGGTCAGTTGCAGCTGAACGTCATGGAGCCTGTGATCGGCCAGGCCATGTTTGAATCCGTGCACATCCTGACTAACGCCTGCTACAACCTGCTGGAAAAATGCATCAACGGCATTACGGCAAACAAAGAAGTGTGCGAATTCTACGTCTTCAACTCCATTGGTATCGTGACGTATCTGAACCCGTTCATCGGCCACCACAATGGCGATATCGTCGGTAAGATTTGTGCGGAAACCGGCAAGAGCGTCCGTGAAGTCGTGCTTGAACGCGGTTTGCTGACGGAAGCCGAGCTGGACGACATTTTCTCTATCGAAAACCTGAAGCACCCGGCTTACAAAGCGAAGCGCTATACCGATGAAAATGAACAGTAACAGACTCCATTTCTGACCTTTTAAAGGCTCGTTGTTCTGCGGAACAGCGGGCCTTTTTACTGAGTTGCAAACAACAATTACATAACAATTATTTTTCAATTCCTTAAGGATTACTGGATATATGGACGGACAGCCATGTTAATCATCGAACTTATTATTGTACTCGCCGCAATTTTTCTCGGTGCCCGTCTGGGCGGCATCGGAATTGGTTTCGCGGGCGGATTGGGTGTTCTGGTGCTCGCTTTAATCGGCGTGAAACCGGGATCGATTCCTTTTGACGTTATCTCAATCATCATGGCCGTGATTGCCGCCATTTCGACCATGCAGGTCGCGGGCGGGATGGATTATCTGGTGCAGCAAACCGAGAAACTGCTGCGCCGAAACCCGAAACACATCACCCTTCTGGCCCCGATCGTCACGTATTTCCTTACGATCATGGCCGGTACCGGCAACATTTCACTTTCTGCGCTCCCGGTAATTTCTGAAGTGGCAAAAGAGCAGGGGATCAAACCTTGCCGTCCGCTTTCTACGGCCGTAGTGGCCGCGCAGATCGCTATCACCGCCTCGCCCATTTCCGCCGCGGTGGTGTATATGGCGTCGACGATGGAAAGCCACGGCGTCAGTTATTTGCATCTGCTGATGGTGATGATTCCTTCGACGCTGGCGGCAGTGATTGTGATGTCGCTGATTATCAGCTGGTGTTTTGACTCGAAACTCTCCAACGATCCGGTTTATCTCAAGCGCTATGAAGAAGGCCTGATTGAGCTGCGTGGCGATAAAAAAGTGGAAATAAAACGTGGCGCGAAGCTTTCCGTTTTACTGTTTCTGCTGGGCGTTTTTTCTGTGGTTGGCTACGCCGTGATTAACAGCCCGAGCCTTGGCTGGGTTGCTCAACCGGTGATGACCACCAACAGCGCGATTCTGATTATTATGCTCAGCGTGGCGACATTAATCACCCTGCTGTGCCGCATCGAAACCGACTCAATTCTGACCTCCAGCACGTTCAAATCCGGCATGAGCGCCTGCATTTGTATCCTCGGCGTTGCCTGGCTCGGAGACACGTTTGTACAGGCGAATCTGGGTTGGATTAAGGAAACCGCAGGCACCATTATTCAGGCACATCCTTGGCTGCTGGCGGTGATTTTCTTCTTCAGTTCGGCCCTGCTGTATTCGCAGGCCGCGACGACCAAAGCACTCTTACCAATGGCGCTGGCGCTGAGCGTTTCCCCGCTGACGGCGGTGGGTTCTTTCGCGGCAGTCTCCGGGCTGTTCATTTTGCCGACGTATCCGACGCTGGTTGCCGCCGTGCAGATGGATGACACCGGCACCACCCGAATTGGCCGGTTCGTCTTTAACCATCCGTTCTTTATACCGGGCACGATCGGCGTATTTTTGTCGGTTCTTTTCGGCTTCGCCGCCGGCAGTATTATTCTCTGACAGTTTTTCCGGGGGCTACGGCCCCCACCTTTCCTGCGTTCTTCCGCTTCACTCTTTTGTAAAGTACCTGCAAGGCTTTCTGCGTCGCGTTCGCACGGGGTATACTCACATTTCATTAACGCGCTGCGGCATGAAGCCGTCCGCATCTTCTGTCGAATCACCCAGTGGCCGTTTAACTGCCGCGACAAAGAGAACTTTACTCCGCATGGATCACCGCATTCTTCGAATTTTCTTTCTGCTGTGCAGCCTGTTTATCTTGCCTTTGCAGGCGCACGCCTCGTTGTTTGATAAACCGGCAGCCACGCAATTTGTTCCTGTTGATCAGGCTTTCAGCTTTGATTTTCAGCAACAAGGCCATGATCTCAAGCTGAACTGGCAGATCCGCGACGGTTACTACTTATATCGCAGCAAAATTGAGATTGAACCGAAGAATGCCCGGCTGGCAGCGTTTATCCTGCCGAAGGGCCGTGAACATCACGATGAATTTTTCGGCGACAGTGAAGTATTCGAAAACGCGCTGCGCCTCACGGTGCCGTTACAGCAAGCCAGCGCCGATGCAACCGTCCGCGTAACTTATCAGGGATGTGCCGCCGCTGGTTTCTGCTATCCGCCGGAAACCCGTGAAGTGCCGCTCAGTGAAGTTTCAGAGCCGGTTAAAGCCAGCTCAGGCGTCGCAGGATCCGCCCTTCCGCCGTTAGAGGCCACGCCAGCAAAAGTCTCCACGCCGCTGCCGTTTTCGCCGCTTTGGGCGTTACTGATTGGTATTGGCATCGCGTTCACGCCGTGCGTGCTGCCGATGTATCCCCTGATTTCCGGCATTATTCTCGGGCGCCAGCGTCCGCACAGCATGAAGCGAATTTTTCTGCTGTCGCTGGTGTACGTACAGGGCATGGCGCTGACGTACACTCTCCTTGGGATGGTGGTCGCCGCCGCGGGCTTGCAGTTCCAGGCCGCATTGCAAAGCCCGTGGGTGCTGATCGTTTTATCCGTGATGTTTATCGCGCTGGCGTTATCGATGTTTGGGGCTTTCAGCCTGCAACTTCCATCCTCCGTTCAGACCCGGCTGGCGTTGTGGAGTAATGAACAAAAAGGCGGTTCGCTGCCGGGCGTCTTTATTATGGGTGCGCTGGCAGGCCTGATTTGTTCCCCCTGCACCACCGCGCCACTGAGCGCCATTTTGTTGTATATCGCCCAGAGCGGAAACTTGCTGGCCGGTGCCGGCACGCTCTATCTGTACGCGCTGGGGATGGGGATCCCACTGATTATCGTCACCCTGTTTGGGAATAAACTGCTGCCACGCAGCGGCCCGTGGATGCATTACGTCAAAGAAGGCTTCGGTTTTGTCATTCTCGCACTGCCGGTGTTTTTACTTGAGCGTGTGATTGGCGATACCTGGGGATTACGCCTGTGGAGCCTGCTCGGCATCGCATTCTTCGGCTGGGCGTTACTGCTGAGCCTGAAAAGCCAGCGCGGTATCGTGCGTGTTCTGCAACTGATTTTCCTCGCCGCTGCGCTTATCGTCAGCCGTCCGTTGCAGGACTGGGCCTTTGCGCCCGCCAGCAGTCAGTCCGCGCCACAGCACGCGCTGAACTTCCAGAAAATACATAACGTTGACGAACTGAATGCCGCCTTGCAGGGCGCGCAGGGCAAACGCGTCATGCTGGATTTGTACGCGGACTGGTGCGTGGCGTGTAAAGAGTTCGAAAAATATACGTTTTCCGCGCCAGAGGTGCAGAATGAGCTGGCCGATACTATGTTGCTTCAGGCCGATGTGACGCAAAACTCGGCGGAGCAGAAGGCGTTGTTAGAGCGTCTTGAAGTGCTGGGCTTGCCCACGATTTTATTCTTTGGCCCCGACGGCCATGAATTGCCGCAGTCGCGGGTCACCGGTTTTATGGATGCCACTGAGTTCAGTACGCATTTGCAGAAAGCCCGCCCTTAAACGACACTACATTTTGAATTACGCGAATTGTGAGGAGGCAAACGTGCTACGTGAACAGGTTCTCGATCAAACCCTAAATCTCTTGGAACAACGTGGCCTTGCAACATTGTCACTGGAAAACGTCGCTGAACTCGTCGACGTTCCGCTCAATGAACTTCGCCGCTTCTGGCCCGACGCCGAAGCGCTGCTCTATGACAGCCTGCGCTATCACGGAGAACAAATTGAGATCTGGCGGCGTCAGCTGATGCTGGATGAAACGCTCACTCCGCCGCAAAAATTGCTGGCACGGTATAAAGTGCTCGATGAACAGGTGCGCCAGCAGCGTTACCCGGGATGCCTCTTTATCGCGGCCTGTACATTTTTCCCTGAGAGCGACGCGCCTATTCATCAACTGGCCGAAAATCAGAAGCGGGCGTCCTACGACTACACGCTGTCTTTGCTCCAGGAAATGGGTTCCGATGACGCCGAAATGGTGGCGCAGCAGATGGAACTGATCCTTGAAGGTTGTCTGAGCAAGTTGCTGGTGAAACGTCAGCTCATCGATGTGGAAGTGGCGCGACGTCTGGCAGAAGATGTTTTGAATGTCGCCCGCTGCCGTGAACATGGCGCACTTTCCTGACTTTCTATGACCGCAGACAGGCCATTTCGCCATTTTTGAATGAAAAGTCAGCAAACGAACGTCTTTTATGTGTTTTACATGACAAAGCCGTTGACGGCACATGCCCAATACGGTTTAATGCGCCCCGTTGCCCGGATAGCTCAGTCGGTAGAGCAAGGGATTGAAAATCCCTGTGTCCTTGGTTCGATTCCGAGTCCGGGCACCATATTTAAAGAAACCAGCCTAACGGCTGGTTTTTTGCTTTCTGGCCTCGGCCAAAAAAATCCAGCCCTCTCCCTTTCGTGACTCACTTCTCACCCCTTCATTCATTTGCACAAAACTCCCGTTCAATCCTGTTTAAAAGTTAGGCCAACGTCCGTTAACGGGCATATTTCCTCGTTTTAGACTGTTTCCTTAGGCTAAAAAATTTACTCAAAGCCCTACAAACAGGATTGTCTGATGCAAATAACCCACATTGAGGTATTGCGCGTTGCTATTCCTTTCAGCAGCGGCAGGGAAAAATCACAAGAGAAAAACACTGACGCTTACAACGCGGCGTCACCGACATTAACCCGTATGGAAACGCTGCTGGTCAAAATCACCACGGATACCGGTTTACAAGGCTGGGGCGAAGGTTTTGGTCATCTTTCAAACCCGATGACGGAAACGGCGCTGAACGGTCTGGTGGGCAGATTTTTCCTCGGGCAAACCTGTCCGCAAAGCCCTGACGAAATTGCCTCGCTGATGCAACAGGCAGAAATCAATTTCCACGCCTTTGGCCGCACGGGGCCGGTGATGTTTGCGCTGTCGGCAGTGGATATCGCGCTGTGGGATTTGCTGGCAAAAGCCAGAAACCAGCCGCTTTGGCAATTGCTTGGGGCGAGGCGCCATAAAATCGGGGTTTATGCCAGTCTGGTGAGTTACGGGAATGACCCGCAACGCGTGGCAGAAAAAGTGCTGAGCACTTATGACGCCGGATTCCGCGCCATCAAACTGCATGAAACCGAATACGCTGCCATTGCCGCCGCGCGGGAAGTATTGCCGCAAGATGCTGAACTGATGGTCGATGTGAATTGCCCGTGGAGTGTTAAAGATGCCACCGCGCAGGCGCAGAAGTTACGCTCTCTGAATCTGGGATGGCTGGAAGAACCCGTCTGGCCGCCGGATGATCTGGCTGGTCTGGCGCAGGTCAGAACACAAGGCACACGAATTGCCGCTGGCGAAAATGCGGCGGGCGTACAGGGTTTTGTCGAGCATTTCGAACGCGACGCGATTGACATCGCACAGCCGAGCGTCAGCAAAGTTGGCGGTATCACCGCCATGTTGAAAGTCTTCTCGTTAGCAAAACAATATTCTGTCCGGGTTGTTCCGCACTGCTTCTATTATGGCGCCGGCCTGATGGCGACCGCGCAACTGGTGGCCTTGCTTGATGAAAGTGTCAGTCTGGAGGTGCCTTTCATTCAGTGGCAGGAACAACTTTATCCGCAGCTGGACTTCACGCCACGTATGGTTTTACCTGATGCGCCGGGTCTGGGTTTTGAGCCTTCTCCCGCCGTCATTCAGAAATATCTCGTCAGCTCACAAACTCTTTCCCTGATGACGGAGGCGGCTCATGCGTAAATCCAATTACCGCGTCATTATCGCCCTGCTGCTGTTCTTTGCGGGCATGCTGAATTACCTCGATCGCGCCGCGCTTTCGGTCATGGCACCGCTGATCAAAGGCGATTTGCACATTGACGATGCGCAGATGGGGATTCTGTTCAGCGCCTTCTTCATCGGTTACTGCCTGTTTTGTTTCATCGGGGGCTGGAGCGCTGACAGATTCGGGCCACGCAAAGTGTTCGGGCTGGCGGCAGCTTTCTGGTCGGTATTCTGCGGCGCTACGGCGCTGGTGACAGGTTTCGGGCATTTGCTGGTCGTGCGGGTAATGTTTGGTATCGGTGAAGGGCCGATGGGCACCACCACTAACAAATCCATCTCCAACTGGTTCCCGCGTAAAGAAGTCGGGCGTGCGGTCGGGTTCACCAACGCCGGGCAACCGCTGGGCGCAGCAATTGCTGCACCGATTGTCGGGCTGGTCGGATTGCACTTCGGCTGGCGTATTGCCTTTGTGGTGATTGCCGCGCTGGGCTTCGTGTGGCTGGCAGCCTGGATGATTCTTTTCCGCGATAAACCGGAACAGCATCCGCGCGTTTCAGAGGCCGAGAGAACGCTGATTGCCAGCGACCGTCCGGCGACACCGGTCACTTCAGGGATGAAAGAAAAAGATGTGCATACCCTGTGGTATTACGTTTTTTCCAAACCGGTATTAGGCGTGGCCGCCGCGTTTTTCTGCTTCAACTATATTCAGTATTTTTTCCTGTCATGGCTGCCGAGCTACCTCACGGATTTCCAGCATCTGGATATCAGGAGCATGAGCATTATCGGCATTCTCCCGTGGCTTGGCGCAACCGCAGGTTTCATTGGCGGCGGCATTGTGGCGGACATGCTATACCGCCGGACCGGCAACTTCCTTTTTTCACGCAAAGCCGTCATTTTCACCGGCCTGATCATCGCCGCAGGTTGCGTGCTGATGACCGCTTACACCCGCAATACGGCCGGTGCCGTCGCCCTGATCACTGTCGCCAGTATCTTCGCGTATATGACCCCGCAGGCATGCTGGTCGCTATTGCAGGATATCGTGCCGGCGCATCGCATCGGAACCGCGGGGGGATTTGTGCATCTGCTGGCTAATCTGGCCGGGATTTTATCTCCCAGCATCACCGGCTTTTTAATCCAGTACGGCGGCGGTTATCAGTCTGCTTTTATCCTGTCGAGCGGTCTGGCGATCGTCGGCGTGGTCGCAATGGCGATACTGGTACGCCAGAATAAAGTGAATGAACTTTTTGGTAAAAAAAGCCCGTCAGAAGACGTCATTACGCAGCATTAATCCTTTGATTTGTCATGTTCAACCTGCAACTGAGCTGATACATTGCAGGTTGAACATTGAGCAAATATATAGGATATAGAAATGCCTTCGTCCGGAACTCCGCTTTTCCCGCCAGCATTGAAAACCGGTGACACTATTGGTTTCTTCTCCGCCTCCTCACCGGTTACCACCACGGCACCAAACCGCTTTGCGCGCGGGAAAGACTACTTGCGGGAAAAAGGTTTTGTGCTCAAACCGGGGTTGCTGACCGGCGAGTCAGACCATTACCGTTCAGGATCCGTTGCCCGGCGGGCTGAAGAATTAAACCAGCTGTTTCGTGATCCGCAGGTGCGCTGTGTGATGTCCACCATCGGGGGCAATAACACTAACTCCCTGCTGCCTTACCTCGATTACGACGCACTGCTCGCTGACCCGAAAATCATTATTGGTTATTCAGATACCACCGCGTTGCTGGCAGGCATTTACGCACAGACCGGACTGATTACTTTTTACGGCCCTGCGCTCGTTGCCTCTTTCGGCGAATTTCCCCCGCTGGTTGATGAGACTTATGCGTCTTTTACTGACGTTTTGATGAACCGTCATGACGCGCCATATCGTTATTCTCTACCCTCACACTGGACGGATGAAAAGCTTAACTGGAATGATATTGCTCCGGTTCGGGCTAAGCATTTGTATGCCAATACCTGCCGTTTTCTGGGCAAAGGGCGTATTGGAGGGCGCGTCATCGGCGGCAATCTGAATACCCTTTCGGGGATCTGGGGAAGTCCTTATATGCCCGAAATCCGTCAGGGCGACATTTTATTTATCGAAGACAGCCTGAAAGATATCGCCACCGTCGAACGTTCATTCTCCATGCTTAAGCTCAATGGCGTTTTCGACCGCGTCAGTGCGATAGTGCTCGGGAAGCACGAATTATTCGATGACGCCGGAACCGGCAGACAGCCCGCAGATGTATTGCTGGAAATCCTTAACGGCCAGGATATCCCGTTAGTCGACGGCTTTGACTGTTGCCATACTCACCCGATGCTCACCCTGCCGCTGGGTGTAGATATCGCTGTCGACTTTGACCGGCAGCAGATTCACATTGCCGGCCAGTACCTGTCCTGATGACCTTATAAATCACATACTACTAAAATTCCGTACGTGATTTATATCTTTCCGGCTCAAGCCTTCCTTTTTCTTCTCCCTCCGTTAAGGCCATACATTGCCAGCATGTAAATATTTCTGACAACAATCTGACTTTTAAATAGTACGGTTTATACTGACTGCCCCTTAACGACGGTATATCAGGGTAAAATTCTGATAGGGTAGCACTGTACTAATTATCTGAATGCAAATGTAAGACAGGATATGTTTAACAGGGAGACTGAGGATGCAAATGATTTATCTGATTGAAAATGAAATAGTATTCAATCCAGAGGATAACTCACTTTCTTTGCTGAGCGACGCTGAGAGTAAGGTCGCTGTATCCAATCCTGCGCGGAGAATTTTATTATTGCTGATTGAGCAACATGGCATTGTTGTTCCTCGTGAAACATTTTTTAAAAAAGTATGGGATGACTATGGACTGACTGCCAGTAATAATAACCTCAATCACTGCATCAGCAAATTACGTAAAGTGATTTCTATGCTGGGTTATTCCGATGAATTCATTGTCACCGTTCCCAAAGTTGGTTTTTACATCAGGAAAGAGATCGCCATTGCGGTGAATTTTGAGCAAATCGCATCTCCCAAAGAAAATACGGAAGAGTCCAGAAGTGTTATCGAAATACCGGAAATCATTCTTCCCATCGCTGAAGAACAGCCTTCCACAGAGGTGGTGACTGAGCCAGTTCAGCCCGAAACCGTGACACCGGAGCACCACCGATGGGAAACAAAACACTCTGTTTTTATGAGTATTTTAGTCACAACAGTGATCACGGCCTGGGGGATTTTCATCCTTCACCGTAATCTGAGTGACCCGATGGCGCATTTGCAGATTGCGAGAATAGGTGTCTGCGAACTGTATTCAACCGCGCCCGTAACTCCGTCACGAAAGGAGGAATTCGCGCGTCTGGCCGAAATTTTCCTGCGAAAAAACAATATTTCCTGCAAGCCCGGTCAAATATTCATATTTCAAAGTGAGCGATTTTCCCTCCCGATAAATACGGGTTCTGTGCGCGATTTCATGACGCAATGTAATACCGATGATAATCATAAGATGAACATTTGCATAAGTTATTATACAAATGACAGGACCACGAATGACAAATTATAATAAAAGCTTACCTTCAGTAAAGAAGATCCTTCTTTTATTCTTATTGCCCATTATTGTTTTACTGATCATTGTTTTTTGCGAGATTTTTTTAAGAAAAGACAAAGAGGCATTTCCGGTTAACATCCCTTGCCGGGGAAACATGATCATAGAAGCACAATATGATAATCAAAAAGCCAGGATGGTCGCATCGCTGTACTTTAGTTTTCTGAGCAAGAATAAAATTTTGATTTCTCTGAGCGGGACAGGATATTTGTATAACAATGAAAATGTCGTCATTGAGAAAAAAACGCTGCTGCGCAATATCTATTATGATTATATCCATGAAAGTAAGGCCACGGATACCTACTCGATGACCAGCAGTCAGATCAATATCGATAGCGTGGATGATTTTGACTGGCGTATTTCCTCACTTTTACTGATGAACAGTTTTTTTCTGACGGGCCACACAGATACGCTAGTCTTAAAGAAGTTCGACGATAACGCCCTGCTCATCGAAAACAATCAGTCACCGTTTACGCTGTGCATCTTCAGTAAGAGTCTGTGAGACCCGGTCGTCACTGCTTTTGTCTATTTATAATACAGATAGAGTTGAAATCCGCAGGCTTGAGCGTAACGGGCCAGCGTACTGAAACTGGCCTGTGCCGGACGCTTTTCCAGGCGAGTGATGGCCGGAGGTGTGATCCCCAGACGTCGGGCCAGTTCAGTTTTATTTAATCCGGCATCTTCGCGTAAGGTTTGCAACAACGCATGAATTTCTGTCTCAGCAATGAGTTCCGGAGCCTGGGTAGAATATACCGGTTCTTCAAGCGCCTGAGCCCGTAGTTTAGCCGTTCTTAGCATGTCATTCTCCCTCTCTTTCAGACGCGGTCAGTAGTAGTTAATCTTGACGATCACTGATGCATCAAATTGCCCGAGAGAAAGTGCTCTCCCTGGGATCGCACTCACTTTCGCCGTGAAGTTTTTCGTCACTTCATTCACGTTATTGAGTTCTGCAAAATCATCATAACGATTGAACGTAATTGCCTGTTCTTTATCGTTGTAGAGCATTAATTTGGCACCATTCGACAAATCTATGGCCGTATTATCGAGCAACGGACTGGCCGTGGAAAACTCGGCCTGCAGGGAGAAATTATCCAGGCATCCCTGCTTAACGGCTTTAATGGCAAACGGCAGAGAAATACCGGAAGAACGGGACAAAATGGTGCTCTGGATCGGGCCGAAATCTACAATCTGAGATTCCGGATAGACCTTCAAATCGGAGCCACAGGCCAGGAAACGAATCCCCTGTAAGCCGGAGAGGTTATATTTCAGGTTTTTAGCGCCCGGCGATTTGTTGATGCCCCGGCTGCCATCAAGCTGGAATACCGTGAACTGATCAGCCCCCTGATAATGACCGCTGGAAGGCGCGTTCCCGCTGACCTTGATATACAGGCGGAAAGTGACGTTTACCGTAACGTTCTGGCCTTTTTTGATGGGCGTACTGTTAGTGCTGAGACGCTGTTCATTCTGCTCGAGATCCTGCCCGTTATAGCTCACGCCCAGCAGTAAGCCCTCACCAATCGACTGGGATTTCGGGTTGAAGTAGAAATGAACCACATCAATGATTGAACCCAGAACATTATCGCAATATGCGGTGACGTTAATGTCATTGGATTCCCAGATTTTGGTGCCAACCGGCACATTCGACGGTATCGCCAGCTGCCCGACCGGGATCGCAGGTTTATCGACGATCCCCGTTCCTTTTTCCACGCAATCTAGCGCCAGCGCGCTGCGGGAAAAACAGAGCAATAAAATAATCAATATCATCCTGCCAGCGAATAACCGGTAAATATCAGGCATAACAATCCCTTATCGAGGAGATGAACAGGTTCAAATACTGGCGTACACACAGCTTAGCGTTTGCCTTCTTTGCTGATGAGCTGACACTGAGGCGTCTGACACTGGTACTCGTTCACCTGTAAACCCCCGTAGTCGTCCATATATCCCAGGCTGTACCGGTTGCTGACATACTGGCCGCCGGTCAGGGATTCTGTCGCAAACGGGGCCAGCATCACGCTGTCAAACCCCGGCACGTTGCCTTTATTATCCTTACCCAGATAGCCGACGGTGATATAGAACGGTGTCGGGTTGGTCAGTTTCAATCCGTCCGAAAGGCGGCTGACCTGAAGCTGTTCCTGCCAGTTCCCTTTCAGCAATTTGCGCAGTTCGGTGGGCCGGAAGAAAAGCTTTACGCGGCTCTGAATCGCAACCTGCATCACGTTGGCCATTTCGCTTTTTGGCGGTACTTCACGCACATTGAAATAAAATAACGATTCGCGATCTTTCGGCAGTGCGGCGGTTTCTGGTAACTGAAGTACGCGGATCTGGCTTTTCTGGCCCGCATCAATCCGCTGCATTGGCGGCAGCGCCACCAGCGGAGATGTGATTTTTTCGCCCTGCGCATTCTCCAGCCAGACCTGCGCCAGATAAGGCAAGTCCTTGCTCTGGTTCTCCAGCATGACGCTGACCGATTTGTCATTGGCATTAAAAATGATACGCGTCCGGTCAAGGTTAATGGCTGCAATGGCCGGACAAGCCACGCTGGCCATCATCAGTAACGTCATGCCTGTGTGTAAAATCTGCTTCTTCATCGGACTCTTCCTTTCCTGATTCACTTTGTTAATTTTCAGCTACACGGTAATAGCACCTGGCCGGAACGGGTCACGGGCTGCGAAGGTACCTGTATCCGGCATTTCTGATCGTCGCCCCAGCGTACCGTCAGCGATTTCTCGCCGGAGACGCCCGCCAGATACGCCAGACCACCATCACCAATCAGACCGGCTTCAAATCCGGAACTGTTATCCGTCACCGACGACCCCAATGGCGGATAGCTGCCGTCAGCGAGACGAATGACGGCCATCAGGCGCTCGCCTTTAATCGCGCGGATTTTGCGGAAACCTATTGCTCCTTCTGTCAGGGTTTTGCTGACAACCGAGCTGTAAACTTCTACATCATCAGGCAGATGATTGACGTCAACGCGGATATCAGAAGTCTGATAGCTGGAGACGCCGTTCACGACGGCGATGCCGTAATCATTCGTTACCGACGCGCCTTCGCTGATCGGAATACCCTTCACTCCGGCCGACACCATCATGCGCGGCTCGCTGCCAGAGCTGCTCTGGTGCAATGCGGCTCCGGCTGCGGTGGCCGTAAAAGAGCCGTACCAATTGGCGTTTACCGAGCGGTAATCGTTATTTTTTACGCTGCCGTTCACGCCTAACTGACCGTAGGGAGACATGTGCTGGTAGTTAGCACGGAAAACGCCGTCGCCTTTTTGCAGGTCAGGGCTGCTTCCGCCGGCTCCTACGCGCCAGCTGTTGTTCGGATCCTGGCTGTTGTAATAAGAGGCGGTTTGCGAAAATCCACCCTGGGAATCCTGTTGAGCGTCATAGCTGATCTGCTGCCCGGAAGACAACGGCAAACTGAATGACAGGAACATCTGGTTTTCATCGGTATCGCGGTATCTCAGCTTGCTGGCCGACAACGTTCCGGAAATCCCGGTGAACCGCCCGATATCAAATATCTTGCTGACGGAAACGCTGTAGTTATTGCTGGGATTTTCGTTCCAGTACACCTTATGTGTCGCCGAGAGATACAACGTGATCGCCGGCCACGGCAGAAACTGGTTGGCGGTTACCGTATAAGTTTGTTTATCGTCGCGGGAATACCCGTCGCCGTTCACCTTGTCGAGATACTGGTTGAACGACATGAAGTTTTTTTCCGAGAAACGATAACCGGCAAAAGTGATCTGGCTTCCGGTGGAATCGAAGCGTTTAGAATAGTTGGCGCGATAGCTGAAACCCGTTTGCTTACCCGCCACAGGAACCGTAGCGGAAGAACGCGTGACATCGAAAGACACCGCGCCCAGCTTTTGCAAATTCTGCCCGACGCCGAGTGCCTGAGCCTGATAGTTCCCGGTGGTGGCAATCAGCCCGCCATAGACTGAGAAATCATTAAGCGCGCCCCACGACATTTCTCCGCTGTAAAAACCCGGCTGCAAAACGTGATTGCTGCTGCCGGTGGTCGGTTTCCCCATCGCCGTCTTGAACCGCACCTGACCTTTGCGGGTCAGAAACGGGATCGTCGCCGTGGTAACCTGATATGTCGTTACGCTGCCGTTTTCTTCTTCAATTTTAACGTCCAGCGCACCCTGCACGGCTTCCGTCAGGTCCTGCACGACAAACGGCCCGGGAGAAACGTTGGTCTGATAAATTACCCGGCCGTTCTGGCTGATACTGACTTTGGCGTTGGTTTTGGCGATACCCGTTACCTGAGGCGCATAACCACGCAGCGAAGGCGGCAACATCCTCTGATCACTGTTGACGGAAACGCCGATAAAGCGGAAGGAATCGAAAATATCTGAGCTGAAATAGGTCTGCCCGCCGGTCAGACGCGCGCCGATGGAAGGCAATGCACGGAACAGATAGGTTTGCGTCCAGGTGAATTTATCGCTGGCAGGCGATCCTGACGTCCTGGCGGCGGAATACTGATAATCAGCGCGGGCACGCCACGCACCCAGGTTAAATCCGGTCGTACCGTAGCTGCTAAAACTGGTCGAGCTGTTGCCCTGCTGGGGCATGTATTTGCTGCCCAGCAGGTTGTAATCAAGTAATACGCCATTCACGCCGTTGTCCCACTGGGAAGGCGGAACCCAGTTTTCATCGTGAAACGTCAACCACGCCTGCGGGATACTGATATTCAGCGTCTGTTTTTCCTGATCGTAACGTGCGGTGATTTCTTTTTGACGATCCAGAGAAGTGCATTCGCCGTGATGCCAGAGTGTCAGCTGCTCCTGGGCGGCTTTGGTCAGATCGAATTTATCCACCAGTGAAGGCGGCACACACAGACGGCTGTTTTTATTATCTTCAGTAGGAATATATTTAATCAGGCTTTGATCGCCCAGCGTGCGGCCATTGAGCACGACATCCAGCAGATATTCACCGGGCGCGATATAATTCGCCACCTGAAAACGTGAAAGGTCTACATTATTGCGATCGGCAGAATCAATAAAGTTAACGTTAAATTCTACCGCCAGACTTTTGAATGAAATAAAGCATCCTGACAAGAAAATAATAACCCCTGTTGTTATTCTCATTCCTGTCGATGTTCTGTCCATCGCAAACAACATAATAAAATCACTTTTTATTTTTTATAAATCCAGCACGGAACCCCGATGCACCCGGAAAATAAAGGGGAGATAACTCCCCTTAATAACAGCAATCTTTATTTGTAGTTCAGGGCGTAAGTCGCCTGAGAAACGATAGTACCGGTGGACACTGGCTGGGTGTTGGCTTCAACGCGCGCAGCAAATACCAGCTCGTTATTACCTGTTACCAGATTAATGTCTTTTGAGGTATCGCCAACTTTCAGCAAATCCCCGTTAGCGTCGATGAGACGGATGCCTGCACCTTTCGCGCTGCCGGTGTTCGCCAGCAGTTCAGTGGCGCTGCTGTCCGGAGTACCCGCGAAAGATACGGCAACTTTAGACATCGCCGGATATTCAACGGTGCCGGCAGTTTGCGCGGTCAAATCGCAGTCTTGCAGATGGATGGTGTAGTTAACGTTTTGAGAATATTTATTGCCGCTTGCCAGCACCTTATTCGCCACCTGACCCATATCGACATTAATGTCTTCATCGCCTGCGGCAATAGAGCAAGGCGCGTTAATAACGGTACCGGTGAAATGAATACGGCCGGAACCCTGGTCAGCGCCGGTCGGAGGTGTTGTAACGTCATCAGCAAAAGCTGAAGCGGAAATTAAAGTAGATAAAGCAATAATCAGTGTCTTGTTCTTAGCGTTAAACATAGTAAGTCCTTGAGATTTAACGGTAGCTATTAAGTGATAAATACGCACACAGGCGATATTTTTCGCTGTACCGAAGAGAGCACCCCTCTCTTGCCAGATCAATATACTGATATTTTAAATTTAACGTTATAATAATTTGCCAATTGCAAATATTAAGAGCTTTAATCTCAGATTAATCTTTAAACATCACCTTTATGAATGGAAATTAACTTAAAAGTTAAAATAATTAACATTAAATGTTCCGGCCTGAATAAAAATCATTCTTGTTAATTTGAAAAGTTAAGCTTTAGTTAACCAATAATTTACTTTTCGTTTAATTAAAATTTACGTTTTCAGGGTTATTGATACATTTTCGCCGACATCAGTGAGAAAACTCTGCATTCAGATCAAAAGAACGCCCTCAGCTAAGTCCGTCCTGATCTCTCTTCAGATCATTTTCAGTCGTTCATTCTTCTCAAACCGCACTGTGTTCATTGAGAAAGAACAGTTTCTGTTTCCATTTTGGCTCATATCTCAGTTCTTTCTGACATCACGCTGCCTTTTGTGGCCTGTCCCGCACTGCTGTTGCAGATATCTTGCTGTTTTTTCTCCGCTTGCGTGATCTGCCCCCCAGAAAGCAAACAAAGCCCTAACGCAAACTACACTTAACTTTTGATTGACATATATTTAACAAAATAAAGGAGAAAAACCATGAGCCAAGTTCATAAGCATTCTATTCCTGCCTCTGTGGCAGAACGCGCCCTGATCACACCTGAAAAATATCAACAGTATTATCAGCAGTCTGTTGAAGACCCCGAAGCCTTTTGGGGAGAACAGGCAAAAGTCCTCGACTGGATGAAACCGTTTACTCAGGTGAAAAATACCTCGTTTGCACCGGGAAATATCGATATTCGTTGGTTTGAGGATGGCACGCTCAATCTGGCGGCTAACTGTCTCGACCGGCATTTAGCAGAGAAAGGCGATCAGACCGCGCTTATTTGGGAAGGCGATGACCCCAATGCTGAAAATAAGCACGTCACGTATAAACAGCTTCACCAGGATGTTTGCCAGTTTGCTAATGTATTAAAAGGATTTGGCGTCAGGAAAGGCGATGTTGTCGCCATCTATATGCCTATGGTGCCTGAAGCCGCCGTGGCAATGCTGGCCTGTGCCCGTATCGGCGCAGTGCATTCCGTCATTTTTGCCGGTTTTTCACCGGAAGCCGTTTCCGGCCGCATCATTGATTCCAATGCCAAAATCGTGATCACCGCCGATGAAGGCTTGCGTGCAGGTCGAACCATCCCGCTTAAACAGAATGTGGACGATGCCCTGAAAAATCCGGCAGTCACCAGCGTGACACATTCCATTATTTTCAAACGCACCGGGAAACAGGGTGAATGGAAAGAAGGCCGCGATATCTGGTGGCATGACGCAATAAAAGATGTTCCGGCTGATTGTCCGGCGGAAGAAATGAAAGCGGAAGATCCGCTGTTTATCCTCTATACATCCGGCTCCACCGGTAAACCTAAAGGCGTTTTGCATACCACTGGCGGATATCTGGTTTATGCAGCGCTGACTTTCAAATACACCTTTGATTACCACGACGGCGACATCTACTGGTGTACTGCCGACGTAGGCTGGGTAACTGGCCACAGCTATCTGCTTTACGGCCCGCTGGCTTGTGGTGCGGTCAGCCTGATGTTTGAAGGCGTGCCAAATTACCCGACGCCAGCGCGTATGGCCCAGGTCATTGATAAGCACAAAGTAAACATTCTTTATACGGCGCCAACCGCCATCCGTGCATTGATGGCTGAAGGGGACAAAGCGGTCGAAGGAACCAGCCGCGCCTCGCTGCGGATCATGGGTTCAGTGGGTGAACCGATTAACCCGGAAGCCTGGGAGTGGTACTACAAAACGATTGGTAACAGCCAATGCCCGATCGTCGATACCTGGTGGCAGACTGAAACCGGCGGTTTCATGATCACACCGTTGCCGGGCGCGACGGAGCTAAAAGCGGGTTCTGCAACCCGTCCTTTCTTCGGTGTGCAACCCGCGCTGGTCGATAATGAAGGTATCCCGCAGGAGGGCGCTTGCGAAGGCAATCTGGTCATTACCGATTCCTGGCCGGGCCAGGCACGTACCCTGTTTGGCGATCATGATCGCTTTGAGCAAACCTATTTCTCCACCTTCAAAAATATGTATTTCAGCGGTGATGGCGCGCGTCGTGACGAAGATGGCTATTACTGGATCACAGGCCGTGTGGATGACGTCCTGAATATCTCCGGCCATCGTCTGGGAACGGCTGAAATTGAATCCGCACTGGTATCACATCCAAAAATTGCAGAAGCCGCTGTTGTCGGAATTCCGCATAACATCAAAGGTCAGGCTATTTATGCCTACATCACTTTGAATCATGGCGAGGAACCTTCACCGGAACTCTATACGGAAGTACGCAACTGGGTGCGTAAAGAAATAGGGTCCATCGCCACACCGGACGTTATTCACTGGACTGATTCATTACCCAAAACCCGTTCCGGCAAAATTATGCGTCGCATTCTGCGCAAAATTGCAGCCGGCGACACTAGTAATCTGGGAGATACCTCAACGCTTGCGGATCCGGGCGTAGTCGAAAAATTGTTGGAAGAAAAACAATCAATGAAAGTGCCGTCATAATTTTCACCGCCCTGGCGCGGTGAACTCTATCAATGCCTCACAGGAGTCACTGAGATGAATGATCTCATTTATCAGAGAGTTGTAAGTAACCCGCGCTTCAGGGAACTGGTGCAAAAGCGCAGCCGTTTTGCCTGGCTTCTGTCCGGCATCACGCTGGTGCTGTATGTCGCTTTTATCTTGCTGATTGCGTTCGATCCGCAATGGCTGGGGACGCCCTTGTATGAAGGTGCCACAATCACGCGGGGTATTCCCGTTGGCGTCGGGCTGATCGTGATTTCTTTCATCCTCACTGGCATCTATGTCATTCGCGCCAACAGCGAGTTTGACCAACTGACGGCTGATATTATCCGTGAGGTTAAGCCATGATCGCACGCCGTAGCTCCCTCTTTTTCCTGATGTTATCTCTGGTTTTGCCTTTCAGCGCTTTTGCAGCAGAAGGTATTGCAGGCGAGGTAAAACGTCAGCCTCTTAATATTGAAGCGATCGTGATGTTCGTCTTGTTTGTCGGGGCGACACTTTATATCACCTACTGGGCTGCTAAACGGACGCGTTCCCGTCAGGATTATTATACGGCTGGCGGCCGAATTACCGGGCTGCAAAACGGGATGGCGATTGCCGGTGATTTCATGTCTGCCGCATCTTTCCTTGGGATCTCCGCGCTGGTTTATACCTCCGGTTACGATGGCCTGATCTATTCCATCGGTTTCCTTATCGGCTGGCCAATCATCCTTTTTCTGATTGCTGAACGTCTGCGTAATTTGGGTAAATACACCTTCGCCGACGTCGCCTCATACCGGTTGAAGCAAAAGCCAATTCGCCTGCTCTCGGCCTGTGGTTCGCTGGTTGTGGTTGCACTGTATCTGATTGCACAGATGGTGGGTGCCGGTAAGCTTATCCAGCTACTGTTCGGCCTGAACTACCATGTCGCAGTCATCCTGGTTGGGATCCTGATGGTGCTTTACGTGTTGTTCGGCGGCATGCTGGCAACAACCTGGGTACAAATCATCAAGGCAATCCTGTTACTGGCAGGCGCCACATTCATGGCTGTTATGGTCATGAAATCCGTTGGTTTTAACTTCAATACCCTCTTTACACAGGCCGTCGCGGTACATTCAAAAGGTATCGCAATCATGAGCCCGGGAGGACTGGTTTCCGACCCGATATCGGCGTTATCACTGGGGCTTGCACTGATGTTTGGGACCGCAGGCTTGCCGCACATTCTCATGCGGTTCTTTACCGTTAATGATGCCAAGGAAGCCCGTAAAAGCGTATTTTACGCAACTGGCTTCATTGGTTACTTCTATATCCTGACGTTCATTATTGGTTTTGGCGCTATCGTGCTGGTCAGTTCAAACCCTGCATTCAAAGATGCCAGCGGCGTATTGCTTGGCGGTAATAATATGGCAGCGGTACATCTGGCTGATGCGGTCGGCGGGAGCTTCTTCCTCGGTTTCATCTCGGCAGTGGCATTCGCGACAATACTGGCCGTCGTGGCCGGATTAACACTGGCTGGCGCATCCGCGGTTTCTCATGACCTGTATGCCAGCGTCATTAAAGATGGTAAGGCAACGGAGCGCGATGAGCTGAGGGTCTCAAAGATTACCGTTATCGTTCTCGGTATCGTGGCCATCGCTTTGGGTATTTTGTTTGAAAAACAGAATATTGCGTTTATGGTGGGTCTGGCATTCTCCATCGCAGCAAGCTGTAATTTCCCGATTATTCTTCTGTCGATGTATTGGGCTAAATTGACGACTCGCGGCGCGATGATAGGTGGGTGGCTGGGGTTACTGACGGCCGTGATACTGATGATCCTGGGTCCAACGATTTGGGTGCAGATTTTAGGACACGCGAAGCCAATCTACCCTTACGAATATCCGGCTCTCTTCTCAATGATTGTTGCCTTTGCAGGAACCTGGTTCTTCTCAATTACCGACAATTCTGTTGAGGGGCAAAAAGAGAGAGAGCGTTTCTATCCTCAGTTTGTTCGTTCACAAACTGGGATTGGTATCTCGCAAAGTTCTAATCACTGATTTTTATGCAAACAAAAGCAAAAAAGGCCATCCGGGAG
>NZ_JAFMOZ010000066.1:0-9938 GCF_019049615.1 Rahnella sp. BCC 1045
GGTTATAAGAAATATCTGAGAATATTTAATTACATTACAAGAAATTAATAACTTTGAGTTACGTTGACGATAGGAACCATAATATATATTATGATCACAGGCATATTGGATGGTAATAACAGAGGAAAACTATCGGACATATGCGATTTCTTTACGGAGAACGGGTTCATTTAAAGGAATGAATTAATGATGCGCATTGCACTTATTGACTCATGCACATTCACGTATAACGGGCTAAAGCATTTATTCACTTTAACCCATATACCTAAAGGCATAACTTTCAATCAAATCAGTGCTGAGGAAGCGCTTGACAAAAGCAATGAGAACTACGACATCTATATAATTGAACCAGGTGAAGTGAGTTTTGAGTTTAATATCGATAAGTTTATTTATCATCTGAAGTCTATGAGTCTGGTCAGCAGCAAGTTTGTTATTCTGAGCGATAATATGATTGTAAACAGTCGCCTGGCCGATTTTCATTTATGCAAAGCGCATGCCTTCTCGAAGAGTTATTTCTTCTTTGACAGCCTGCTGACCGGGAAGTACGACGCGATACGCCCTTTTGTAGAGGATTATCTTCTCTCGAAAAACGAAGCGATTTTGCTCCGGTGCTTAGCAAAAGATCCGACTATGAAAAACATCGAGAAAATCACGTCGATTCCCATGTCGAATCTTTACTACTATAAATACAGCGCCATGAAAAAGCTTAAGCTGAAGAATACTAAAGAACTCTTCAGCTACCTCAACCGGGTGCTTAATCACTCCCTCTGACCCGCAGCCTGGCTTCACATAAGCCAGGTTATTGCATCAGGTACTTGTACAACTCAATCGAGTTTTTCAGCCCCAGTTTCTTCATCGCATTCCGCTTATGCGTACTAATCGTCTTACAGCTCCGTCCTAATTTCTGCGCAACATTGGCATTAGTCTTCATGGTTTTAATTGCCATCAGAACTTCCCATTCTGTGGCCGTCAAAAACTTTTGTGAAGACTGCGCGGATGTCGCTCTCTTTTGCTGAAAATAAGGGCTCAGTGCCCGCTGATAATTCAGGTCAGAGGCACCGGTAATAAGCATTTTTCTGAGTACGGAGATCTCCTCCTGCTCTGATATAAGCATATCAATGTTTTCATCAGAAAGTTGCGCCAGTTTATCATTCTGCTCAATCTTAGTGACGACAATGACCCGAGGAGGAATATAGAGGAAATTCATTCTCCGGATAAACTTCATGACTGCATTGAAATCATCCGAAGTATCCTGAACCTCCAGAATAATACTGTCGATCCCCGTCCCTATTCCTGAATTGTAAAATTCAACCAGTGAACTGAAAGCATGTGTTTTTAAATCAAGCTGATTCAGCACTGCCGAAATTGCCAGCCGCTCATAATAACCTGAGTGAATTATCACTGTTTGTTTCATTAATCATTCCGTTGGTAATACTTTCCGTTTATCTCCCTTTCAGGGGGAAATTCTTAGCCCCCTGATGCATCGCAATCTTAATTCGGGATATTTTTCCTGTCGATATTTTGAGAATTTCAAGCGTCACGTTAGGATTTTTACGGTCATATCATAAAAATCCATGAATCCATTACAACTCATCATTAATTGATTATCAATTACGAACCAAATGAAACAATTCACTGTAATAACCCCGATAAAGCAGTGTCTTATTCTTTATGATCTTTGCGTGCTTTTAAAATTTTGTCTGATTGACATTACTTTCCCGCTTTCACTTCCGATCAATAAATCCACACATTTCATCCAAAATTGATCACAAACAACCGCAAAGCGTTTTCTGCCGCAAATATTCTAAGAATTTTCTAGTTTATGCGGCGAAATATCTGAGTTGTGGATCAGGGGGTGTTTTCAGCACGAAATGTTTGAAACGCGCGGTGAATTCCCGCGTGAAACCGTTCAGGTAAACAATGATTACGTGGGCGAAGGCTATGGCCTGCCGACCGCGGGTACGCTGGAAGCCCTGCGTTTACTGGCACGGCTCGAAGGGATTTTGCTGGATCCGGTTTATTCGGGCAAAGGCATGGCCGGTCTTATCGATTTAATCCGCAAAGGCCACTATTGCGCCGACCACAATATCGTGTTCATCCACACCGGCGGCTCGGCGGGTTTGTTTGGTTACCGGCAGTTGCTGGAATAAACCGGTGCTTACCTGCACCGAAGTGCCCCCCGCGCTGGACGCTGTTTCGTCAGTTCATTTATCCCAAAGCCTTGATCCAACGGCGTTACTGGCGGCAACTTGTGTGAATTTATGGCAGGGCTCAAATCCATAAAACACGAAGGACCGGATAATGCGAATATCAGCAAGTATTTGGGGAAATGACTTCACGGGCGATTAAGCCCACGGTTCCAAACTTATCCTTCAGGAATAAATGATGACGACCTTAAACGACAGACTGGCATGGCGCTACGCCACTAAAAAATTCGACCCAACCAAAAGCGTACCGGCTGACAAGCTTGAACGCATCATCGAGGCCGTCCGCCTTGCGCCTACCTCAAGCGGCCTGCAACCGTTTGAGCTGTTTGTCGTCACCAACCCGGAAGTTCGCGAAAAAATTCGCGCCGTTGCATGGAATCAGGCGCAGGTAACGGACAGCTCTCACCTGCTGGTATTCGCCGCCTGGGATGACATCACCGAAGAACGCGTAAATATGATGTTCGACCTGACCAACGATGTGCGCGGTTTCGTCAATGAAGGCTGGGAAAACTATCGCAAAATGCTGCTGGGAATTGTCGCGGAACGCGGAACCGAAGCTAACTATCAGGCCGCTGCCCGTCAGGCTTATATCGGTCTGGGCGCAGCGTTAATCGCCGCCGCTTTCGAAGAAGTGGACGCAACCCCGATGGAAGGTTTTGACCCGGCCGCCGTCGATGAAATCCTCGGCCTGAAAGAGAAAAACCTGCGCAGCGTGATCATCCTGCCAATCGGTTACCGCGCGCATGAAGGCGACTGGCTGGTGAACCTCAAAAAGGTACGCAGAAGTCGTGAGAATTTTGTGACTGAAATTAAGTAAGTTTTAGTCAGAATTTTGGGGGGCGCCCCAAACCGCCTTTAACGGCAAAACCTGTTGTAAAAAGACGCGGAGATCCCAAAGAGGGCTCGTCATAGCCCTCTTTGGTCGGTTTCGGCACCCGCCGCTGAGCGTTCACCGCACATGAAAACCGGGATTTTCTCGATCCTGCTAAAAAGCCAGCCCGGCGTTGACCCACATCCCCCTTTCATTTACCTGATGACAACCCGGCACGTTCTGTGCAGGATCAGATTTTTATTTCCGGGGATCATCCATGAACGCAAAAACGGCATCGTTAGAAGGCCGTATCCGCCAGCATTGGGATCAGCTCTCTTTGCACGAACAGCGTCTGGCCGATGTCTTGCTGGCAGCGCCTGGGCAGTTAGCCATGAATACGGCAACAGAACTGGCGCAGAGCGCGGGGGTTTCCAAAGCCACTGCGACGCGGTTTTTCCGCCATATCGGCTATGAAAGTTATGATGCCGCCCGCCGTCAGGCGCGTGAAATGCAAAACAGCGGCTCCCCGTTGTATCTTCAGGCTGTGCCCAGTGCTTCTCCCCTTGATACATTGATACAAAATCATCTGGAAAAAGAAGTCTCCAGTCTGGTGAATACGTTCCGTTCGCTGGAAACGGAGCAACTGGAAGCCTGCGTGAAGACGATTGCCCGTGCGCGGCGCGTTGTGGTGATGGGCTGGCGCCACAGTCAGACCATCGCCATGCTGATTTACCGCGATCTCGTCCATATTCATCCCGATGTCCAGCTGCTGCCGCGCGCCGGGGATTCTCTGGCGGAACATCTGGCCATGCTGGGTCCGCAGGATATCGTGATTTGCGTGGGTCTGCGCCGGCGTATGCCCGCACTGGAAACGGCCATGAACGCCCTGCACGAAATGCATGTGCCGATGCTGTATATCTCCGATGTGCTGGCAGGTAAACCGGCGAAACATGCCAACTGGGTATTGCGCTGCCACACCGATGTGAACCTGATTTTTGACAGCACCGTCGCCCTTTCCGGCGTCTGTAATCTGCTTTGCTCACTGGTCGCCCGCAGTATGGGGAAAACCGGTAGCTACCATCTGGCCTCTATCGAAACCCTGCACCAGAGTCTCGACGAGCTGGAATAATGCGCTGTTACGGCGCACGCGTTGTGTAGTTTCTCACCAAATCAGTGCAACGGCGTTTACGGACGTCGCTTTTTTTTCAATTGATATGAAACCAGAGAAATTAATTAAACAACCAAAGAAACACTTGTTTCTCATTGATTCACTGAGAAAAAGGGGTTCCCTTCTGAGATTACCGTTTCATCGATCGGAAAACTGGCACGGAATCTGCTCTGGTAGGAATGACATTTCACCAACACCAGGGAAACACCATAATGAAAAAAACAGCACTGCTGATCGCCACTTTGCTCACGCTCGGCGCAGCAACAGCCGCTAAGGCTGATACTTTGTCAGACATTAAAAGCAGCGGAAAAATCACCGTTGGCATCGACCCGACATTCCCGCCTTATGAATTCACCAACAATAAAGGCGAAATCACCGGTTACAGCGTGGCGATCATGGAATCGTTCGCCAAAGACCTCGGCGTGAAACTGGAGTTTCAGAAAACGGCATTTAGCGGCATTTTGCCCGGCCTGATTTCAGGGTCATTCAATGCCGAAGGTTCTTCCCTGAATGTGACCGCCGAGCGCGCCAAAAAAGTGCTGTTCACCACGCCTTACAGCAAAACCGTCAACGGTGTGCTGGTGCGTGAAAGCGAAGCGAAAAAATTCAGCAGCAAAAAGCTGACGCCTGACGATCTCTCCGGGCTGAGCGGCGCGGTAAAAAGCGCCAGCGTGCCGGAGCAGTTGCTGAAAGGCTTTAACGAAACGCTGACCAAAGAAGGCAAAAAACCCATCACGATTATCAGCGTTGATACGCTCGATCAGACCGTCAGCACGCTGATGACCAAACGTGCCGATTTCGTTTATGACGATATCTCGGTACTCGCGCCAATTGTCAAAAAGTACCCGAATAAAGTCGTGCAGGTCGGCGAGGCCGGGCCGTCGCAGTGGATGGCGTGGGCCACGCGTAAAGACGATGTCAGCCTGAACAAGGCCATCAGCGATCACATTCTGGCGATGCAAAAAGATGGCGAGCTTTCGGCACTGCAAAAACAGTATCTCGGTACCACGTTTACCGTGCCCGCCAGCGATTTCATCCCTCAGGAGTAAGTTATGTGCCAATCAACACTGACGGTGCCTGCCGGTCACGGCAAAACCTTTGAGGTGAAAAAAGGCCAGTTTATTACCGTCATAGACACCGGAGGGCAACAGGCCGCCGACTTTGTGGCGGTCAATGCGGACGATCTCAGCGAGAAGCTTTCGCCGGTGCATACGCGCCAGCATTTGCGCTCGCTGTTCTTCAAACCCGGCGACGCGTTGTGGTCGAGTGAAAACCGCCCGATGCTGCGCATTGTGGCTGACACCATTGGCATTCACGATGCCAATGTTCCGGCCTGCGACCGCACGCGGTTTAGCGTCGATTTCGGCGTGGAAGGCCACCGCAACTGCGTCGATAACCTGCTCGAAGGTATGAAGGCGCACGGTGTAACGTATTTCAGCCTGCCGGAGCCGTTCAATCTGTTCCAGAACGGGCCGGTGACCGCCGATGGCCGGATGGAAGTCACCGATCCGACCAGTAAAGCGGGCGACTGCATTGTGTTTGAAGCGTTGTGCGACCTGATTTGCGCCGTGTCTTCCTGCCCGCAGGACATCATTCCCGGCAACGGTTTGCAGGTCACGCCGATTGATATTCAGGTCAGCAATCATTACCACGGGGAGAGTCAGCATGCTGTTAATGCGTGAGGCCTGGGCCGAAAGCGACGTGCGTCCGCTCGCCGCGCCTGTCGAAATTAAAGCCGGAGAAGCGGGTTCCATTCGCGTGCTGCGGGGTCAGTTGCTGCGCATCACCGCGCTGGGCGAAGGCGCCGTGGCGTCGCTGTTTGGTTTCAGCCTGACCGATCCTGCTGTGTGGCTTTCCGTGCATCATACCCGCGTATTCAGCAACAGCTATCTGCTCGGTTCAGGGATGCGGCTGGTGAACAACCGTCGCCGTCCGGTGATGGTGCTGGGGAAAGACAGCGTGAAGCGCCACGATCTGCTGCTGCCGGGATCGACCCGCGCATGGCTGGCACAACAGGGTTATGAAGGTGAAGGCTGCATTGAAGCCGTACAGGGCGAACTTGCGCGGCTGAACATGGACGTGCCGAAACTGCCGGATCCGATCAATCTGTTTATGCACGTCCGCCTGACGCGTGAAGGCGAAATTCTGCCGGAAACCAACCGCACGCAGCCGGGCGACAGCATCACCTGCCGCGTGGTGGCGGACACGCTGTTTATCGCGTCGGCCTGCTGTACCGGCATCGAAGGCAATGACAAACCGGCGCCGCTGCGGCTTTCGGTAGCGGAAAATCTGTCCGCATTCGGCGGGGAGTAACGCATGTTGGGGCTGAGTGAACAGGTCATCGCCGCACTTCCCGAGTTAGGGCATGGCCTGCTGATGACGGTGATCCTGACCGTTCTCGCGGCACTGCTCAGTATCGTTCTGGGGCAGATTGTCTGTTTTCTCCAGCTTCGCCGTGCATGGCCGTGGCGCGCGTTCGGACGGCTGTATGTCAGCCTGATGCGCGGCACGCCCGCCATAGTGCAGCTTTTTGTGGTGTTTTTTACCCTGCCGCGGCTGGGGCTTGGCGGGCATCCGATGCTCGCCGCCGTGCTGGCGATCGGGATGAACAGCGGCGCTTACGTCGCGGAGATCCTGCGTGTGAACCAGAGTCTGGTCACTAAAGGCCAGCGCGAAGCCGCCCGCACGCTGGGGCTGAGCCGGTGGCTGACGTGGTGGTTTGTGATTAACCCGCAAATCCTGCGCGCCAGCCTGCCGATGCTGGTCAACGAGTTCACCATTTTGCTCAAAACCACCCCGCTGGCGTCGGTAGTCGCGCTCACTGAACTGACCTACGCCGGGCAAATTGTGATTGCGCGAACCTATGACGCGACACAAGTTTTACTGCTGGTATCCGCGGGATATCTGCTGATTGCGCTGCCGCTGATCAGCGCAGTGCGCCATCTGGAAGCGAAACGGAGGGTTGCGTAATGGACTGGCAGGCGATTCTCAGCTCACTGCCGTCGCTGGGCGACGGCATGGCGGCCACCCTCAAACTTTGCGCCATCGCGGCATTTTGTTCATTGTTTTGGGGCACGCTGATGGCGACCGCGTTAATGCGCGCCCCGCCGTTCTGGCAGCGGATCCTGCGTATTTACACCAGCCTGACGCTGGCGTTACCGCTGCTGATTGTCATCTATCTGCTCTATTTCGTGTTGCCGGAATATGACATCACATTCACTTCGCCGCAGGTCGGCGTACTGGCGCTGACATTGTATTACGCGCCGTATATCGCTCAGGTGATCCGCTCCGCGGTTGAGGCGTTGCCGCGCGGCCAGTGGGAAGCCTGCCGCGTTCTGGGGCTAAGCCGCACCGAGCAGTTGCGCGATGTGGTTTTACCCCAGACGCTGCCGCAGATGTTGTCGCCGCTGGTCGGGCTGATGATCGGTCTGATTAAAGATTCGGCGCTGCTTTCGATTGTTTCGGTACAGGAATTTATGTACGCCGCCAAACAGGCGATTTCTGATACCTACGCGCCGCTGGAGATTTATCTCACGGTGGCGCTGTGTTACTGGGTGCTGAACAGCCTGATTGACTGGCTGGCGCGCCATATTGAATTTCGCATGACGCGCTATCGTCGCGGCATGCAACATTAACCAGGAGAAAAAAAACATGTCAGCTGATCTTGAGCATCGCGACATCCAGCTTATTCCGGCGCGCCACGGCAAAGCGGTGCATCTGAAAAAGGGTGAAGCGGTGCAGGTGGTGAATTTACACGGGACGCAGGTGGTCGATTGCTGGGCGTATAACGCGGCGGATGTCGGCGAATATATGTGTATGGAAGCCACGCGGGTATGGAATCAGCGGCTGAATCCGCAGGTCGGCGACAGCTTTATCACCAGCCAGCGCCACCCTATTCTCACGCTGGTGGCCGACACGTCACCGGGCGTCCACGACACGTTTATGGCCGCCTGCGACGCGCGCCGTTATGAACTGCTCGGCTGCACCGAACCGCACCGCAACTGCCACGACAACCTGTTCGAAGGCATGGCGGAGCTGGGCGTACATTTGCCGCACGGCAATCTGGCGTCGTTTAACATCTTCATGAATATTCAGGTTCAGCCCGATGGCCGCACGCTGAAAACCCTGCCGGTCGTCACGCGTCCGGGCGATTACATCATTCTTCGCGCCGAAATGGATTGCTATGTCGCCTTCTCCGCCTGCCCGCAGGATATCGTCAGCATTCAGGGGCAAGGCGATAACACGCCGCGTGACGCCGAACTGCGAATTCTGACAGCGGGATTCCCGCAGGTGAAATTGCAGGGAGCGTGGGTACCGGAGGGGGTCTGAGGCATCAAACGTTAAGGGCAACAATCTGAGTTGCCGCCCAAACTGACCCAAAGGGCGCGTTAGCGCGCGCCCTCTGGACACCCTCGCTTTTAACTGCGCGCTACCGCTCGCTGACCATGTTTCAGCAATTTCTGCTATTGCCGCAAAATCCTGCCGCTGCGCGGTCCCTTCACCCGGGTTTCAAACCGCGCGAAAAGAGTCGCGGTTTTCCCCCCCTCCTTTCAGCGTGATTTTTGAAAGCGGCGAGTGGCTATGTAATTCGGAGGGAGTGCTTGAGATTTTTGCCAGTTATTTTTTTGGAATACAATTTGATTAATCTATATTTACTCCCCCTGCACAGGGGGAGAGGAAGATTTATTTGCAAATCCATTAAATAAAGATTCAGGGGAGCTGACTCCTCTCAAATAAAATTGTATTCAGACACTGCGCAGCCCCTTATATATACTCACATAATTAAGAAGAACAAATAATTTTTCAAATCTATACATCATCCATGACGTATAGATTCTTTGCATTATACCCAAGCAGGCCACGGGAGTATATTAGCGGGCATTGAACATCGTTTATCCCTATGGGTGAATGAATTGCAAAGTCAGGGGTTATGTATGTCGTCTGCTGAGTATTATGATATTAATGAAGGAGAAGTAAGACACCTGACAAGGGGTGAAATCGATATATGCAAAACAATTTATGGTGAATATATTGATTACTATAAAGTATGGGTTCACGATGAAAGCTACTTTCTCTTTGGACTACAATCTCCACGATATGCAATGTCGCCAAACGGGGAAATTCACTTCAGGTATGAACATTACTCTGCTGATTACTCCATTACGGGTTCTGCGTTTGATACACTGATTGCAGCGCAACACACCTTCATACATGAAATGTGTCACGTTTGGCAATATCAGCATGGCATGTCTGTTCGGTTAAACGGATTGCTAAGCTGGGCAGCTAATTATCACTATGATTTATTTGGTCAGATTCTTAGTAATTACTCAATGGAACAACAAGCTTCAATTGTGGCTGACTACTATATTTTAATTACTTACGGCCTGCATCAATGGAGCGAACTTGCAGCCAATAACTATAGATTCAGGTACGATAATCTCAAATTTGAAGAGATAGTCCAGTCATACGAAAGCGTTCTTTCGCATTTCCCGGCGGGGGATTAGCAATGAGGATAACTTTTTTATCATGTCTTGCGCTACTAACCGGATGTTTAGGCGACAAGGTTGAACCTGACTATATACATCATCCAAAAGTTAAAGTCCAAGACAATGAAATATGTATTTACGCGCCAGATATAGGGGCGGGATTTATTTATAACGTTATAAAAATACAAAACAATAAAATAATAAAACCTTCGAGCTTCGATATTCGCCATCAAAAATTAGACGCAAGAAAATGTATCCCGCAAGAT
>NZ_JAFMOZ010000065.1:0-8208 GCF_019049615.1 Rahnella sp. BCC 1045
TATTAAGACATCCTCACCGGCACTGCATGGTAGTGCCGGTGAGGACAGACCTAATACACTTTGCCATTGCATTATATTCAGTATCAGAACTGTTATAAATAAAAATTAGTATAACATTATGATTTAATGAATCTTTATTACTCATAACAGTTAACATAGGTCCATAAGGTGTGAAAAATTGGCCACGAGCTGAATCACCCAGCTCAAGCTGCATGTAAAGTGTGCCGAGAAAATCACCGCTTCCGGCTTCAAGCCCCATCACCACCTCGGCCAGTAACATGGCCATCCGCTCAGCATCTTTTGCCTCATACTGGCGAACCGTCTCCATGTATTCCCGCTCCAGCTCGTCACTAAAACATATACCATTGTGAATCGACACTGCGGCCAGGGTAATGAAGTCACGAAAAACCTTATGCCGGTGGTGATAGCGGGCAGTTACGTTAAAGAGGGATATAAATTGCTTCTTGTGGTCAACCATGATGTTCATCGCATATCTCCCGGGGAAATATGCCCTGAAGGGGATATTTCCCCTTCAGGATGGTTAATTAAGAACGGAACAACGTTCCGGTTAAGTTTGTTTACGGTTAAGGCTTGATATAGCCAGCCCGGATCTTGTTTTCAGTCACTTCGATAAAAACATCGTATCCCAGGTCAATGACCTGTCTGATAAATGTTCCCCAACAGTCCTGACCGAAGGATTCGCCAAAATCATCGTAGCCCACCTCAAGGCCGGCATTTTCATACCAGTCCTCGTTTTCAGGTAGCCGGGGATCAAAGTCTTCCGCATAGGCTATGTTCACCTTGCGTCCGTCCCGATACGCCCCCTTCTCCGCCATCAGATAAATGCCCGTATCTTTTACAAACAGTAAGTTACCGCCTTTTTCCTGCAATTCTTCCATAACAGGCTTCAGGACAGCATTTTTAAAAATCAGCACGATTTCCACCTTAACAAAGTTAGGGGAAAATCACCCCGGGGGACGATTTCCCCCCGGGGGTTAGTTTAAAGCGATGTCGGACAGAGCCCGGATTTACCAGTTGTGAACGGCAAACCCGGTCAGCACTTCACCACAGCAGTCAAAGTGAATAAGCGAAACATTGAGCCGCTTCATCAGTATGTAGGTCAGCCGGCGCGCATCTTTAGAAAAACCCCGCTTCTTTAATTCAAGCTGCGGGAAGTTGTAAGCGCTCAGACGCACCAGATAACCGGTACCCGTGAGGTGGATCCATTCGGCATCCCCCCACTCGCACCGCTGATGCCCCAGGCGGTCGAACAATTCAGCATCTTGTTCAGTCAGGTGCGCGGTACTGCAAACAACATATTGGTAAAGCTCCACAGGCTGTGTTTCGTCGTTGGTGTGGGTCATTTTAGGCCTCCCTCGCCTGAGATTCGCCGGCCTGTTCGTTCACCGGCAGCACCTCGGTCGGAAACGCCATCAACTGAGCTGAAAGCGGTCCTGTGCCATACTTGCCGCTGTCAACGTGGTCTCCCCGGTCATAACAGTCATAACCGCGAACGC
Source organism: Rahnella sp. BCC 1045 (assembly GCF_019049615.1). Taxonomy (NCBI): domain Bacteria; kingdom Pseudomonadati; phylum Pseudomonadota; class Gammaproteobacteria; order Enterobacterales; family Yersiniaceae; genus Rahnella; species Rahnella sp. BCC 1045. Next base: position 1,518 of record NZ_JAFMOZ010000065.1, read on the forward strand.
CGTTGACCGGCTCCTGATACCAGTGGCGGATCTCACAGTCAAATACCGCTGAGATCTCCCCCATCAGTTCGCTGGAAGGCGGGTAGGACGGTGAATCAAACTCCAGACGTAAACTGTTTATACGGTCGCGATACCAGAGAACGTTATGCCCACAAGGCCACTCCATTCCGTGAATACGACTGTACAGACTTCCCGTGCCGGACATTCCTGCCAGCAGACGGCTGTTACCGTTCAGTTCCGCCGCGAGCCGGGAAGGGATAATCATCAGCATGTCGCATTGGCAGGCGCGCTCGGGTCTTTCCCCCAGTTTGTTCCAGCAATCTTCGCCGTCAATATGGAATGACCAGGTGGCCACACCAAACCAGTCAACGTATTGCCGGGTTATCAGCTGCGTCATTATCTGGCGTGCGGCCAGTGGGATTGTTTCCCATCTGACGGCGCTCAGCCCCGACTGTGTCCAGATACGGTCAATCTGCCTGATAGTATCCTGATTTAGCACAGCGTCTTTTTGCAGCAACTCCAACCAGTGCTGGAAAGCCAGATTGGACGCAATAGCCGGCCCGGTGCCATGAGATACCAGGCCAGGGAAAGGCAGGTATTCCACATTTTTAACCGGTTTGAGTATCCCGGCAGCACCGGCCAGGAACAGCTGAATGCTCTGCTGTACCGCATGGCGATATAACGGGGCCTCAGAACCCGTCACCCACTGCTGCATGACGTCGATAAACACGGAACGTCCGGCAATTTCCAGGCGGTTTTTGCACCATTCAAACATAGTCACTTCTCCTCTTTTGAACATCAAAAGAGGGAGCCTTCCCATCGGGGAAGGTCTCCCCCGATGGGTGGTATAACGGTTAAATCATTATCAGACCCGTATTACGGGTGGCTAATTATCCCAAGTGTTGCACCGGCCTCAAGGCCGGCAATCAGCTCATCTGCTGCACTTAGATACGGCGAGTGTGGCAGATAATCAGAATCGTTAAGGTGCGTCAGATGGTACTTGTCCACCAGGTCATTAATCGCTTCAAAGGGTTTGACTCCGGCTTTTTGCAACGTCTCAACGCAGGCGTCGTCGCATAAGTCAGTATCATTCAGCGTCAGGCCATAGTGCCTGGCCAGCAACATGGATGCGGTGGCCTGCCAAAATTGTGGTGTCAGCATTGTTCTCTCCGTCAGGCCACTTTCGGGGCCGTTAATGTATTTCCAATGTCGGACTTCAGATTCAGCAAAAAGTCTGAAGCCTCCCGCGCCTGCCGGCATGCCCGGAACAGCGCTTTTTTGTCTTCTTTAAGGGCTTTTAGCCAGCCACTGACGTAGCTGTCATGTTGCACCTCTCCGTATACGCCCAGCGTAGCGCAGAGAAAGGCGCTGCCCATCTCGGCAATCAACTCCTCAAACGCATACACCGGATCCCCAAATTTGTGGGTCGACGAGGTTATCCCTTCACGGTTCAGACGTGTTTGATGTCCGCTGGCATGCACCAGTTCGTGAAGTAACGTTGACCAGTAATCGGCCTCAGTAAAAAACTGGCCCGACGTTGGCATCGTTATTTGATCTACGGCCGGACGGTAATACGCCCGGTTTTGCTCACGAAAATTGACGGTGACACCGCTGGCGTTGAATATCTCAATCACACGGTTCATCACCGGTACGGAAGCCGTCTCCACTTCCGCCTCCGTTAACATCGCTGAGGGGGTACCGTAAAGTTCTGCCGGCAGATCATCGCATTGCTGCGTGTTAAACAGCTGCAAAGGCCTGAGCATCGTCCGGGGTTCCATAACGGGTTTGCCGTCATCATCAGTGAGTTTGATGCCCTGGCCATCTTCTGCCTGGACTTCAAACGGCTTGAAAATGACAGCAAGACTGCAGGTTTCTCCCGGGCGGACGTGTCCGCCGGCGAGCTGCGCCTGCCGGAAGGTGAGCCAGCAGTCAGAGCTAAACCCACGCTCCTCCGCCGCCATCCAAAGCAGTGGGATATTTATCCCGCTGTATGCTTTGCCCGTTGAAGCATTCGCCGGCAAACTGCTGCCGGTCCTCTTTTGAGCAGCGCGCCAGGGTTTACGCCAGGGAGCGGTGCCTTTCTCAAGAGCCGCAATGATCTTGTCCGTCACCTGCTGGTACAGGTCTGCACGTTCAGTTTTGGGTGCCCTGCGGGCTGAGGTGTGTTTTTTCATGGGATAAACCTTAAAAAAGGCGTATCCCGGCCAGCGGCGGGATACGCCACTGGGAGTGGTTGAAAATTAGTGCGTGAATTTAGGGGTGATAATGTCCCCCGCCGGTGTCACCGAATTGATACGCTCTTTGAGTCGGGAAAACGCCCGGCCAAACTGTTCACGGTCAGCCGGTTTTGCGCGCCGGCAATCGGTCCGGATAACGTCGTCGAGCACATACAAAGCCGTCATACGCCAGGCCGCTTTTTCCCCGCGGCCTACGCAGGCATGGAAGTGTTTATGCGACTGATCGAACATCCGTTCGATACCGTTTCGATACTCAGCAATCGGGATAAAGACTTTTTGTGGCGGCCGGGTTTCACTCTTTACGGTTGAAACCAGGGGCGTAACAAAAAAGTCATGATGGTCGTTGAGGATCGCCTCTCTCACAGCGTGAGCAATAAAGAAGGTGAAGGAATAATCGATACCGGGAAGCATCTCGCTAATCTTTTCCTCCCAGCCATCGTCTCGCCTGGGGTCAAAACCCTCGGCATAGGCCATGTTCATATATCCTGGCTGTTTTTCATCCTCAGCCCGGATGTAAAAGCCATAGCCATTTTCCAGTGTGATCGGCTTATTAAGGCCGGATGGAAGTGTTAACGCTTTACGCAGAGAACCTGAAGTAAACCGGAACATGATAAATACTCCTGTGATTAACAGGAGAAACTTCCCGGGAGGAAGTCTCTCCGGGAAGTGTTGTCAGAAAAGTCGCCGTTACGCTGCGCTAAACGCACCGTCGCTAAAACGATAACGATACAAGGCCAGGTCACGAGCCATTATTCGGGCAGCTTTCCTGGCTTTACGGGCAGAACGCCAGTGGCCACATGTACCAAAACGCTGTACCTGCCAGTCACGGGAACTGCAACCTGTCCGGCACGCCACCGACGCAGTAAATTGCCCCTTCCCGTTTTTAAAAATCTCGGGACGGAAACTTAACTGACCGGAACGGTTGGTAAACCAGTCGTTGTCATTCTGTCCCAGGGCAGCAGAATAATGCTCCAGGGCAACAGCGGTTTTCTTCAAAATTGAAATGATAATTTTCATGGTGTTTCTCCTGCAGTAAAGCGGAGAAACCTTCACCACCAGCGGGGGGAAGTTTTCCCCGCATGGGTGGTCAGTTAACAGTCAGAAATTGATTCATGTGTTACAGGCAATCCTGTTCACGAAGAAACTCAATCCAGGTGACATAATTGTAAAAGGTAGGACTGTATGTGAAGTCATCCTCAGGCCAACCTGAGCAACCTGGTTTACCCGATTCGGTAACTCCAACATTAAATCCGTACGTCCATATTCCAGACCGAAAAGCTGAATGGCAGATCGCAATAAGTTCAGGAATAAACTCCCTGGAAAATGCCTCAGGTATGATCCCTAAAGCTGTTGCCTGGCCAATAACCCGGCCGCCGTAAAAGAAAGGTGCATCATCAGGTTCCCACCCCAGTTCATCCGGATTGGCTGAGCCATTGAAAAGATTCAACCGGATCAACACACCAGCGGTCATCAACTCGCCTTCAAGATGGGAAATGAAAGTTAAAAAAGTACTTTTTGAAATAACCGACTGCCTCAGTACGCTCAGGCAGTAACAGGTATTAGGTTTCATGATGGTTCCTTTAAAAAATGGCGGAACCATGCCCAATGGGAGCAGAGTCCCAGCAGGATTAAGAATGATGAATATCAGAAGGATAGAACGTTGAGGTTGTGGTGAAACCACGCAGTGAAAGTGGCCTTAACCCGAAGGTCTCTGTTTTCAAAGGTTAAACAGATTTAGTACCGCCCGAAAGCGCCATCTCTCAGGTTTTGATGGCATTGGCATGTGATTACCCGAAGGCGTTCCTCTCAAATCACCGGAACATTGGCAGTTGTCAGAGACAACGTTAGCAAATTAATCGTACACAATCCCCACACCCCCGGCAATAGTGTCAACGCAAAGAATTTCCCGTGTTGTACTATAAGCCCAGGAGGTAAGCTCCTCAGTCGAAATGCCACTAGAGCCTAATATTCGCATAACTTTTATGACATTGAAAAAGGCAACTAATCTTTTACCCAACTGATTTTTTTCGTTTCGCACCGGTCGCCAAACCAGGCATCCACCATAATTGAATCGGGTTCACTCAGGGAATGATAGGTGTCATTTTTAAGCAGCGTCTTTATCCTGGTGGAAAGCGGGATTTTATACTCACCAGGTTTCATGTTCTCAATATTCACCTGGTCGCACATAATAAAGGAACCGTTGAACACAAACCCACTTTCACTGAAGGTAAATTCATAATCGAAATCCTCACCATCATCGAAATGTCGATTAATTGTCGCAAATGTATCGACCTCATTAACCGGCGATAAACATATGACGCGTAATTTTATTTCAACTGGAGGGTTATCCGAAAGCGTAATTTCATTCACTGAAGTGACCGACAATACGTTCATCATGATAAAATCACTCCTATCAATAATTACATCGTAAGATGCATGCTTTGTGGCGCGTTGCTTATTCATCACAGACCTCTTTAAATGATTAATCCATAATTGACTGACAATAAACATTCTTAATATATGTTCCCCGGCCATCCCCATGACCAAGATCCATTGACGTTAATGCAAGAGACTCTTCTTTATTGAAGCCATGAGAAAGATGAAAATTAAAGGCGTCTTCCGCATAACTGTAACGCAAACTGTGGGGGGTTTCGTCTCCCCCTGTCAATTCGGTGCGTAATGTATTTCTGTAAAAATCCATCGCTGATTTCAGATCAGATTTATTAATCACCTTTCCATTATGTTCCTGGGCATAGTGCACAGCACGTTTAACGGCATCCATCACTTTCTCACGATTAATAATGGTCGTCTGACGCGCCCGACCGCCCTTCGTCCCAAAAATTACCTTAAGGCTTTTATCACCTCGTTGTAATGCGTTTAGCCAGGTTTTTAATGATTTGGCAGACTGAATAGCTTCTTCATTTCTCAAACCGAGATATCGCGATAACCTTACCGCCGCTGCAACTCCCTCATCCTTTTTCTCTATTTGCTGCAAAATATAATCATAGCGCTCATCTGAAACAGATTTTTTCGTCCCCGTCCGGCTGGCACCGGCAATGCCCAGTACTTTATTATTAAGCCGCTCATTATCAGGTGCAGCCAATTTATGCTTACCAGCCTGATATAGCATGGCTCTGATGGCAGACATTTCATTCTGACGCGTTCTTTTTGATACATCATCAGATCCACGGCTATTCATATACATCTCAATATGCCGGACCTTTAGTTGCGCGACGGAGCTTATCTGTATATTCAGTTCAACCAGACGTTCAGCAAACCGAAGCATGATCCTGGAATAATCATCCTGTTTTTTAAAACTCCCCCCCCCTTTGCGGATTTGGGTAACCAAATCCTGTTTTAGCTGTTTCTCGCGTCTCGACATCTGCATTTCCTCACTCGTGATTCTACGAAAGACCTTATTACGAGCAGATGTAGTTTTCTGGCGTGCCGTGAACACGACAGGAAACTACACCCGCATCCCCCTGGTGGCACGGTTTGAAGTTGCGCGTCCTGCGTCGTAATGAGTACCTGAGCACCAGGGAAGTGCAAAGTGTTGAGGTTTTGAGAGGTATCAAATCAGTGTTCTACACTGACCGCAGCTTTCGCTGTACCTGTTTCCAGGTCGCCCCCGATGTCATCCTCGAATGACATCGCCGAATCGGTATCTCATTACATAATTAATCCTTAAATAACAATGCGATAATTCGTTTTTACGTTTTATCACTGGGTTGAAAGACATGACGTTCGTATTCTCACTTCGTTTCACGTTGTAGTGATTGACAGACAAGTGCGTGAATAGCGCGTTCAGGACGCGTTTTAGCGCGCGTCACTTGGTTCTCGTTTCACTCGAACACAAGTGACGCCGCGCTCCTCTGCTCTCAATGCGTACGTGGAAGATGCCAAATTTTCAAATTGGCATACCCACTGTCCGCAAAGTTCGCAACCGGTAGCTGACGTCAAAGCATCAAAGAGAAACGAGTAAACAATCGCAGAGGAACTCTGCGCAGAGGGAACCTGCGCAATGCAGGACGTTGTGAAGGAGGCCTTAATCGTCGAAACGATCCTCGTTTTCAAAGGTTAAACGAGATTACCGCCCGAAGGCGCCACCTCTCAGGTTGTGGTGGCATTGGCATGTGATCACCCGAAGGCGCCCCTCTCAAATCACCAGGGCATTGGCATGTTGCACAAAGCAACGGTAAAGCGATCAAATCATAATTGGGATAAGAGAAATATGCAAGACAACGAACTTATAAAGGCTGGGCCTGCGAGTGAAAATTATAACGACCATTATAAAATGGTTATTACAATTATGATTCACTTCTGACATAATTTTTAGACTTTTTTCTGATGCCCATCAAAACCTTATAATAAAAAAGTCACATCATAGTTCTATTTCTAAAGAAATTATTTCCGACAAATAAGTTCCCCCGTTAATAAACACCTCCTCGCTATAG
>NZ_JAFMOZ010000064.1:0-8064 GCF_019049615.1 Rahnella sp. BCC 1045
GTCCGTGATATTAAGTCGCAGCGCGGCCAGACGAGTGGTCAGCCTGTTATCAATGACATCCTGCAAAATCTTGAGGCGGTTAACTTCATTCATCGTGAAAAACTCCGAACCGTGTGCCGTCATCAGTAGTGTCCTCAGCGGATAAAACACCTGGAACCACGACAATAAAACGGACATTTGAAAATAGCCAGATCCGGACATTTCAATTTAGCTACTACAGACTTGGTGCGCATAATCATGATTATGTTAAATAGAATATCATTAACGCACCCGCCATCATTCCACCGTCTCTCCTGCATCCTCCATCCTGCGTTATGTTCCTCATCAGGCACTTTTCCCCGTCAGATATCAAAATCATTAAACCGGTTCTGGGTACCTGATGACGTGTCGAATGTCCCGCTGATGTAGGTGCCGTCTCTGAAGATGACCACTTCATCGACTCTCACAGGATGAGCACAATCAGCGCACTGGATGGAATGTACGACTTCTGCCAACGGAGAATTCACCGCGGCAATAAAACGGTCTGAGCCACAATGTTCGCAAACAATCCTGATATCCGGCATGGAATGAACTCGGCATGAGAAAAAAGAATGCATTCAAGATAACATAACCAGAACAATCTTATTGTGGATATTGCAGACGCATGAATCAAGAAGCTCCAACGTAGCGCGTTTTATCATGCTTTTGGAAAGAAATTGATTTGCGGGGCGGGATATTATGCCGATCTGGCAAATAAAAAAAGCCCGCATTAGCACGGGCAAGCACACATTCGGACACAAGGATTAAATGCAGTGGTTATCTGTAGCGAGGTACAGATAACTCAATCATAGCTCTCCCGCTGAAACCCGCTGCGTAACGGGCTGTACAGGCTCAAAAATAAGAATTTTCCGCGTTTTTGAGAAACCGTACTCAGAATGAAGCCAAAAAAAAGCACCCGCACCCCGCTTCATTTGCATTTAGACACAATAAAACGCCCCGTCCTTTGGTGATTTTCTCGTTATTATTCTGTCCTACAAAAAGCACAGGTTTCGGCTTTACTGCTCACACAATGGATTGGCGGCATATCACCGAGGCAGGCATTACGTTGATGGTTTTAAACGGGATAATCTATGCGTCATTCTAAAATTTTTATGTTATCGGCTCTGGTTGTTTCTTCCTTGTTGCCACTGGCCAATACAGCGTTCGCTGCGTCAAACTCTCATGAAATCAAATCGTTCTACGATGATTCCAAACTTTACTCGATTGGCGATCAGGTTCCGGCGCTGTACCGCACCAAGCCCTATGAAATCATCGGCTGGCAGGAACGTCATCTTCCTGCGCCGGATGCAGGCACCCACTGGACATATATCGGCGGCAGTTACGCGCTGATCACCGACACTGACGGTAAGATCACTAAAGCCGAAAACGGCGATATCTACTTCCAGTAAGACGTTTTACGTTCGTGTCTGTAAGGCCTGAAGAGATTCAGGCCTTTTTTCTTTGCAGCATTGGAAGACACGCCGCAAAACGCACTTTAGAAAGTATTAAATAGCGGTAAGATCAAGCGAATAGACTTATCATTATGGCTGAACAGGGTTAGTTCATCGTTCATGCCAGGGTCAGTACATCGGCGCAGGACGTTTAACGCGAACTATTAATTATCATTCATGAGCATTCTGCTCTTTTCTCTTTGGGGCTCCCATGAGCGACTCGCAGCAACGTCAATCAGTGCGCAAGCACCCCATGAAACTCAGCACTTCCGTGATTCTGATGATCAGCGCTGTGATTGCTTCCGTGTTGCTGGTTGTTCATCTGCTCTATTTTGTCCAGGTCAGCGATACCACGCGTGATGGCGTCAAAGATAAAGCGCTGGCTGTGGCGAGAACGCTGGCGGATTCCCCCGAAGTGAAACACGCCCTTTCCCTTTCTCCGGACAGCGGGATAATCCAGCCGATTGCCAGCGCCGTACAAAAGCGCAACGACCTGCTGTTTGTCGTTGTCACAAATATGGACGGCATCCGTTTCTCACACCCGAATACAGATGTGATCAGTCATCATTTCATCGGGGATGACATCAATCCCGCGCTGCTCGGCAACGAAAATGTCTCTATAAATAAAGGGACGCTGGATAAAGCGTTGCGCGTCTTTACGCCGGTGTATGACGATCATCACAAGCAAATCGGCGTTGTCGCCATCGGAATTTCGCTGGTAAAAGTCACCGAGCAAATTAATAAAAGCCGCTGGAGTATTCTCTGGACCGTGCTGTTTGGCATGATGGTTGGCGCACTGGGCACCTGGTTCCTGGTCAAAATGCTGAAACGCATTCTGTTCGGGCTGGAGCCTTATGAGATTTCGACGCTGTTCGAACAGCGCCAGGCGATGCTGCAATCCATCAAAGAAGGTGTGATAGCCGTTGACCAGGACGCACATGTGACGCTCATCAACCAGACCGCCCGCCAGATATTTCAGGAAACCGCCACGGACGTGGAGCCGAATGCGGATTCCCTGCCGCTTATCGCCAACCTGCGCGACGTGCTCAATACCGGCGTTCCGCGCCGTGACGAAGAGATTAACTACAAAGGTCGTTTGCTGCTGAGCAATACCGTGCCGGTGCGCAATAACGGCGTCATTATTGGCGCAATTTGTACCTTCAGGGACAAGACGGAAGTCAGCCAGTTGATGCAGCGCCTGAGTGGCATGGTAAACTATGCCGATTCGCTGCGGGAACGCTCGCATGAGTTTATGAATAAACTCCATGTGATACTGGGTTTACTGCACATGAAAAGTTACGCGCAACTGGAAGATTACATTCTCAAAACGGCCAATAATTATCAGGCTGAAATCGGATCACTGCTGCTGAAAATCAAGTCTCCGGTCATCGCCGGATTCCTGCTGAGTAAAATTAACCGTGCCTCGGATACCCGGCATTTGCTGACGCTCAGCGACGACAGTCTGTTGCCTGATAACAACAATGAAAATCAGGTCGCGGCGCTGATCACCGTGCTGGGAAATCTGATCGAAAATGCGCTGGATGCGCTTGGTGACCAGCCGGACGGCGAAGTCAGCGTGCTGTTACATTATCAGAATGGCTCGCTGGCCTGCGTTGTCAGTGACGACGGACCGGGGATTACACCGGCGAACGTCGAGGCGATATTTGAGAAAGGTGTTTCATCCAAGGGTGATCAACGTGGTATGGGGTTGTTCCTTGCAAAACAGCAAGTTGAAAGCCTCGGCGGAACCATTAACGTGGAATCCGAACCCGATGTGTATACCCAATTTTTTGTACAACTTCCCTGGGATGGTGAGAGGACAAGTTCTTGATCAATGTGCTGATAGTTGATGATGATGCCATGGTAGCCGAATTGAACCGCTGCTACGTGGGCCAGATTGAAGGCTTCGCGTGCTGCGGTACGGCGTCGACGTTACAACAGGCGAAAGATCTGGTTTTGAATTCAGAACTGTCTATCGACCTGATTTTACTCGATGTGTACATGCAGCAGGACAACGGCCTGGATTTACTTCCTGAGCTGCGCGATGCCCGCCGCCCTATCGACGTGATCGTGATTTCATCTGCCGCCGATGCTGAAACCATCAAAAAATCGCTGAATTACGGCGTTGTGGATTATCTGATCAAGCCGTTCCAGTTTTCCCGTTTCGAGGAAGCACTGACGGGCTGGCAGCAGAAAAAAACGCTGATGGATAACCAGCAATATTACGAGCAGTCGGACGTTGACCGGTTAATTCATGGCAATAACCCGGCGGCGGTAGAATCCAAAAAGCTGCCGAAAGGCCTCACGCCACAAACGCTGCGCACGCTGTGCCAGTGGATTGACGAGCATCCGACGATAGAATTCTCCACCGACGAACTCGCCAGTTCAGTGAATATTTCCCGGGTGTCTTGTCGTAAATACCTGATATGGCTGGCACAGATGAACATCCTCTTCACCAGCATTCACTATGGCGTGACAGGCAGGCCAGTTTACCGCTATCGCTTACAGGCCGATCATTACTCGCTGCTTAAGCAATACTGCCAGTAATGTGATACTCCGTGTCCAGCGGCGTGAACGTAAACTGCCGCTGCGACGAGCAGATAATCTGCTGGTCTTTTGTGACAAAAACAGCCTCAATGTGCGGGACATTTTGCAAGTACCTGAGGCTTTTTTTCACGCCCATGCCGTAAAGCAGCGTGGTGTAGATATCACCGTCAATCGAATCATCGGAAATAATTGTCACGCTGAGAAGCTCATTATCCAGCGGATAACCGGTTTTCGGGTCGAGAATATGATGGTAACGCTGACCGTCTAGCTCGAAATACCGTTCATAAATGCCCGATGTCACCACCGATTTGTTCGTCACGTTTATCACGCCAATCAGCGACTCCGGATCAGAAAATGGCTTTTTCAGGCCAATCGCCCAGGCGCCTTCAGCCCCTGCGCCCAGTGTTTGCACATTGCCACCCAGATTGATGAGCGCCTGAGTCACCTGCTGTTCACGCAAAAAATCCCGAACCACGTCAGCAATATAGCCTTTGGCAATCGCGCCAAGATCAATTTCCATCCCCGTTTTATGCAGAAAAACGGACTGCGATCCTTCGTCGAGGATCACATCATGCGGATCCGTTATCTTCAGCAGCGCCTGTAAGTCAGTGGCAGCAGGCACGGTGTTGCCGCTAAAACCGATTTTCCAGCGCTTCACCAGCGGGCCGATGGTGAAATTAAAACTGCTGTTTTCCTGTACGCTCACGGCTTTCGCCCGGCTGATCAGGTCAAACACCGGTTTGCTGACGGCAACGGCGTGATTGCCAGCCGCATGGTTAACCGACATCACTTCAGATTGCTGGCGGTTAACCGTCAGTTTGTTTTCCTGAAGTTTGATGAGCCGGAAAACGTTGGAGGCCAGAGTTTCATTATGTTCAAACAGCTTGAGAAGAATGGGCGAACCCATTAAAACGGCGGAGTAAGCATAAACACGTTCGTCTGGTGTCATCAGATTTACCCAAAAGCAGGCCTTAAGACCATAAAGAAGAAATGTGAAAAGCCCGCCCCACAGCGATGCGGGACAGGCTTTACGTTGAACTGAAACCTTAACCTTACGGGTTACAGGCGCTGGCTTAGCGTTGCCAGACTCCGTACAACCGGAAGGAAAACGGTTTTTTATTGCATCGCGTATTTCGCTGCGTTCTGTCCAGCAAGAATACCGAAGATAATGATATCTGCAACGGCATTCCCGCCGATACGGTTGCCCCCGTGGATCCCGCCGACCACTTCACCGGCTGCAAATGCACCGCTGAGCACCTGTTTCTGAGCATCCAGCACGCAGGTATCGGTATTAATGGTTACGCCGCCCATGGTGTGGTGAACCCCCGGCGCGATACGGATTGCGTAAAACGGCCCCTGATTGATCGGATGACGCATCGCCGTTTTACGACCAAATTCAGCATCGTCTTGTTTATCCACCGCAACGTTGTAAGTTTCCAGCGTAGCGAGGAACGCGTCTGACCCCATTTCCAGCTTAGCGGCCAGTTCACGTGGCGTTGCTCCGCTGATAACGAAACCGCGCGCAATATACTCATCCGCGGCTTTGTTGTTTAAACGCACCTGCTCGTCGAAGACCACGTAGGCAAATTTCTCTGGCAGACCGATGATTTTTGCAGAAACTTTGTCGCGTGTTTCCATCTCATTGAAGAAGCGATGTCCCGCCTGACTGACCAGAATCGCGCCGCCGCCACGGATGGCTTCGGAAATCAGATAAGACGTTGTCTGTTCCACGGTGGGGTGAATTTGAATTTCACCCATATCAACGGTACCTGCACCGATTTTTTCCAGAATGGCGATACCGCCACCGGTCGCGCCTTTGTGGTTAGTGGTCACGAAACCGTCCAGCTCGGGACGATATTTCACGACCATATCGCGGTTGGCGCTGAAACCACCTGTCGCAACAATCACGCTTCTGGCGTTTACCGTCAGCACTTCGTTTTCATCGTTGAGCAGTTCTACGCCCTGCACCGCGCCGTTGGTGTAACGGATTTCGGTCACGGACGTATCCAGCATCACGTCGATATTGCGTTTGTTGAGGTTTTTCACCAGGCCGCTTATCAGGAAGCCGCCGACTGCACTTCGGTCTGCCGGACGGTGTGTACGGTCGATGCTCATCCCGCCGGTAATGGTGATATCGCTGAGTTCAATGTTGTGTGTAGCCAGCCATTCGACGGCCTGCGGGGCGCGCTCGATGAATTCTTTCAGCAGTACGGTGTTGTTTTTAAACTGTCCGCCTTTCAGGGTTTCCTGATAGAACAGCTCTTTGCTGTCTTCAATGCCTTTAAGTTTTTGGAAACGGGTTTCCGCGGCGTTCATACCCACGGAGGCTTTGATGGTGTTGCCGCCGATGGTAGACATTTTCTCAACGATCAGCACTTTTGCGCCTTCATCACAGGCCTGAATCGCTGCCGCCAGACCGGCACCGCCGCTGCCAACCACCACCACGTCGTAGTTTTGCGGTTCGGAGAGGTTGCCGCCCTCTTCCAGCAATTGCGCTTTGCAGGATTTCGCTATGGCTTTGGATACCGCTTTCTTCACTGCTTCACTCTGTTCTGTTGCCCCCGTAACGGCGTCAACATGCGGGCTGTTTGCATCCAGAATACGTGTACGGATGATGTCGAAGCTGGTGGTGAATTCCACATCCAGATCCGCACCGGCCTCCAGCACGATGTCAGAGATGCGGTCGGTTTCAAGACTGACGTTAATCGCCAGTTCACGCGCATTGTCTTGCACTTTTTCCTGGAAAATACCGGCTTTGAATTTTTTCGACGTCATGCTCATGTCGCGGATCATCGCGTCAACCAGCGAGAAGCGCCACAGCGGTTCAGGAATGGTCAGGGCTTCGCGCTGTGTGCTATCGATAAACAGCTCGAGTTTCTGATCATTCGCAATACGGTCGGTCCAGTCCGGATAAGCAATGCAGGCTTTACCGATGGCAATCATGTCGTAGCCATGTTCCAGCGCCAGCTCCGCGTCGGCTTTATTCACAATACCGCCCACGCCCATCACCGGGATGGCCGCCAGCACCTCAGAACGCATCGCGACATATTTGTCGATAAGCGGCGTCGGGTCTGTGGTATCGACGATGGAAGGACGCAGCGAATAACCGAGGGAGAAATGAAGATAATCCAGGCCACGCGCCGCCAGCTGTTCGAGCAGGTACATCGTATCAGTGAAGCGAATGCCCGGTTCTTCGAGTTCTTCCGGCGAGAAACGGTAGCCAATAATGAAAGAGGAATCGGCGTATTTCTGCGCCATTTCATGGGTGATATCCAGCACCGCCAGCGGGAAGCGCGCGCGGTTTTCGCGGCTGCCGCCCCATTTGTCGTTACGCTGGTTGGAGTTCGGGGAGAAAAACTGCTGGATAAGGTAAGTATTCGCGCCGTGAATTTCCACGCCGTCGAAACCGGCCTCAATCGCGCGGCGGGTCGCTTCACCAAATTTGGCGATCATGCCATCGACTTCTTCGGCGGTTAACGCGGCAGGAGTTGCTGCACCGTCACGCGGAGCGGCCAGCGCGCTTGGCGCAACTGGCTGCTGTCCGCCAATCAATTTGGGTTCGCTCATGCGGCCGCCGTGATAAATCTGCAACAGCGCTTTGGAACCCTGAGATTTCACTGCTTCGGCAATTTTCGCCAGACCGGCAATTTTGCTGTCATTGTCGATACCAATAGCGCCCGGAAATGCGAGGCCTTTATCATCAACAAAACAACATTCCACGATAACGGTGCCGATACTGCCAGCGCGGGCACGGTAATACTCCACCAGTTCGCTGGTGACGGTACCATCATAAAAACCGGTGCAGGTGGTCATGGGTGCCATCAGGAAACGGTTTTTCAGTACGGTACCATTTGGCAGAGTGAACGGACTCAATAGCGGTTGGTTGGTGCTCATAATGATAACTCCAAATTTTAAGTATTAATTTTCTGAATTCTTTACCGGCCGCTATTTGACGAAATATGTGATTATTATTTGTGTTTTTTTTCGATGCCGGTCTGATGCTTTTAATATAGTTTTATTTTTAGTTTCAAAACCTCTTACATTAGTT
>NZ_JAFMOZ010000063.1:0-5781 GCF_019049615.1 Rahnella sp. BCC 1045
TCACGATTCAGTACTGTTATAGTACTTTTATGAGTGGTACATTAGCTTTGTTGCACCACAACAATAACCAATTGATTAACCAACACAATTTAGTACTAACGGCTGATGGCAGGGCCTCCACCAATTTCAGGCCCTCCCGTTTTACCTCTTCTGCTAACCCGTTCACTCTTTGAGATAAATTTTGCGTCAGCCTTAAAACAACGGGCAAGGTATTTTCGCGCCCGTTATCAGGTGAAATGAAATCAATGATGTACCAGCGTGGCGAAGTAGTACACCAGCGGAACAGCCAGAATATACAACCCCAGCGGGACTTCGCGCCCTTTTCCGGCCACGATTTTAATGAGGATGTAAAACAGTAATCCGCCGGCGATACCGGTGCCGAAGCTGTTCGAAATCAGCGTGATCATGACCATCATCAGCACCGGTAACGCATCGGTGAAGTTGCCCAGATCAACTTTTCGCAGGTTACTGAACATATTCAGGCCGATCAGAATCAGCGCTGGCGCGGTGGCTTCCTTGGGGATCATCAGCGCAACCGGCGTGAATAACAGCATCAGCAGGAACATGACCGCTGCGGCCAGCGCTGTCAGACCGGTTTTCCCCCCTGCTTCGGCCGCGGCGGAAGATTCAATCAGCGCCGTCGCCGCAGGAATGCCGACAACCGGCCCCAGTGCGGCGGCAATCGAATCCACCATGAAAGGCCGGTTGATGTGTTTCATGTTGCCATGCTCATCCAGCAATCCGGCCTCGCCGCCGACGGCCAGAGTCGTGCCCATCGTTGAAAAAAATTCAGATGCAAAAAAGATAAACAGAAACGGCAGGAAAGCGATATTGATTGCGCCTGCCAGATCAACTTTACCGAAAAGCGGTGCGACAGAGTGTGGCAGGGAAAACCAGTGTTCAGGCAGATGCGTGACGCCGAACGGAATACCCGCAACTGTCGCCAGCAAAATGGCCCACAGAATGGCACCCGGCACTTTTCTCGCCTGTAATCCGATGGCAACCAGCAATCCAAGCAGGGCAATCATCGCACCCGGTGCAGTAAAATCCCCCAATCCGAGAGCCGATGTTTTTGCGTTCGCCATCACCAGCCCGGCATTACGAAAGCCGAGAAGGGCGACAAAAATCCCGATGGACGCCGTCAGCCCTAATTTGATCGACTGCGGAACCGAGCGGGTGACAATTTCGCGCAGGCCGAACACGGTCATGATAAAAAACAAAATCCCAGACCAGCAGGCGATACCCAGCGCGACCGGCCAGGTGACGCCGTCGCCAGCCAGCGTAATGCCGACCAGAACCGAGCCACCAATCCCCGGGCCGACCATAAACGGCAGGTTGGCGTAAAAGGCCATCAGCAAAGAACCGAGAACAAACACCACAATCACGCCCGTGGTAGCCGCGCCTTTGTCCATTCCGCCCACCGCCAGCAATCCCGGGATAACGACCAGCAGATACGCCGCGGCCAGAAATCCGGTTATTCCGGCCAGACATTCTGTTTTGACTTTGGTCTGGCGCTGGCGTAACTGAAAGCGGCGTTCCAGCCAGCCGCCTTCAGTCGCAGGTGCAACATTTTTTACCGAACTTTCACTCATACAAACTCCCCTGGAAATGCTTTTTATAATGTTGTGTTTGCTATCATTTTTGTGTTTTAGCGCTGAGAACGACTCAGACGTTATCCGGCCAGATTTCCAGAACCGGATCGACGATTTCACGTAAACCACCGTCGGTCAGGCCTAAGTCGGTTAAATGTGGCCCTGCATTACACGCCAGACAGGTGCCTTCGATGGCTTTGAAGACGCGATAAGGCGACTCCCAGTCAGCGACCTGTGCGCTGAGTTCGCGCAGATTCTTAAATTCTTTTGCCAGCTGCTCTGCGGGTAAGTCGGAGAGCATTCCGGCAATCGGCATCTCAATTTTGGCCAGAAGCTTGCCGTGCTGACTCAGGGCCATGCCGCCGCCGCTGGCGATGAGTTGGTTTGCCGCCAGCGTCATGTCGGCAGGGTCACGGCCGATCACCACCAGATTGTGTGAATCGTGCGAGTAAGACGTAGCAATCGCACCGCGCAATTCTCCCCAACCTTCAAGCAGAGCCATTTTTGGCGTTGCGTCGTGCCGGCCATGGCGATGCTGAACCCAAATCAGGCTGAAGCCTTCCGGAAGCTGAACGGTACCGTCCTGCACGCTGACCGTGACTTCGCTCCACTGTGTAAACCTGGCGCCTTTGATGTTGCGCAGACGCGCTTTACCGCTGCTCAGACCGGGTATTTTCAGGCGGAAATCATCTTCGCTGAGCGGCTTAAGTTGCATCGTATCGCGGGGAGGAACCACGCCGCTGGCTGCAGCTGGCGTAAACAGAAGTTTGCCGTTTCTGGCAACGCGAACGCCGGCCACGTACACGGCTTCCGGATGCAGGTTTTCAAGTGAATCGAAAGCGATAATGTCAGCGGTACGGCCTGAGGCGATCAGCCCTAAATCTGAACGTTTCATCCGGATAGCGGCATTGAACGTGGCCATTCGCAAAACGTCTTCCACGCGTAAACCGTAAGAGATCAGCAGTTTAATCAGTGCGATAAGTCCGCCTTTTTCCAGCAAATGGTCTGGCGGAACATCATCGGTACACAATGTAATTTGCGAGGACAAATGCGGGAGCGCGAGCAACGCGGAGGCGATATCCGGCAAAAGATAAGGATGCGAGCCACGGATCTGAAGCGTCAGACCGGCGCGTAATTTTTCGAGAGCATCTTCCGCGGAAGTCAGTTCGTGATCGGAAGTGACGCCCGCCGCCAGATACGCCTGCAGCTGCTCGTCCTTCAGACCGCGCGCGTGGCCTTCAATCAGCTTGCCGCTATTAATTCCGGCATCAAGGATCTCAAGCATTCTCTCGCTGCTGTTGAGCACGCCGTACATGTCCATGACTTCGGCCACGCCCGCCACCTCTGGCCAGCTCAGCATGGTCTGCATTTCCTGACCTTTGAAATCAGCGCCGGACATTTCCAGCCCCGGCGTTGACGGCACGCTGGAAGGCGCTGCGCAAATCACCCGCAAGGGCAAATTCCGGCTGGCCTGAACGGCGTACTGAACGCCCGGCACGCCCAACACATTCGCCAGTTCATGCGGATCCCAGAACACCGTAGTGGTGCCCTGAGCGACGACGATTTCAGCGTATTTTTCCGGCGGCAGATGTGAGCTTTCAATATGGACGTGTGTATCGATAAAGCCCGGCGACAAATAATGCCCTGATAAATCATCAATGTTGCTTGCCTGCGCGAATTTTCCGCGCGGATGAACGCTGGCAATCATATTGCCGGTGATCCCGACGTCGGCTTCACGAATTTCTCCCGTCACCATATCGATGATTTTTGCGTTTATCAGAAGACGGTCGAAAGGAATTTTCCCTAACGCAGCGCTCACAGCCCGCTGGCGCAGGGAAGCAGAAGTGATGTTATCGGTCATTTCAGAATCCGGATTTGCAGTGTTATCGGGCTAATGTAGGCAGAGGAAACGGCTTTGCACAGATGAATTATTTTATCCGTCTATAAGATGCGGTTATGCTGAGCAAACGTTTTCTATTTTTCGCGGAATGGCTGCATATATGTCTGAACCCTGGCGCCGGTTGCCTGCACTCTCGCTCAAGCAAATTCAGTATTTTGTCACGCTCGCGCAGTTGCGCAGTTTTACAGAAACGGCGAACCGACTGGCAATTAGTCAGCCCGCGCTGAGCAGCGCTCTGCGGCAAATTGAATCGGTGCTGGGCGGAAAGTTGCTGCACCGGACTGCGCAGGGCGTGAGCCTGACAGAGCAGGGCGAAGCTGTTTTGCCGTATGCAGAGCGCTTATTGAATACAGCGCATGGCGTATTCGATGATATGCAGCAAATTATGCGGGAGGGGGGCGACGGGACTTTGCGTATCGGGCTTGTGCCTTCGGTCAGTACATTGTTATTTCCTGCTGTGCCGCAATTATTATCCGAATATTTCCCTGACATGCGTGTGGAATTTCACGACCTGACAAACGATGCTTTATTACTGGAACTTGATAATGGTTCCGTGGATTTTGGTATCGGCGCAACCGACAGTACTGTGCCGGGTTCTGTAGCGATTTATCCTCTGCTTGAGGATCCTTTTGTGGCAGTGATGCGGTGCGATGATGCACTGGCAGAAGGGCATAATATTCCATGGCGACAACTGGCAAAAAGGGATATTGCTATGTTTTCAAAGGGGAATGTGAGCAGGCTGGTGACATCGCTTATTGAAAGCCATCGTCTGAATTTGCGTGTGGGTTATCGTGTGGACTTTCAGGAAACACTGTATGGTTTAGTGCGTTCGCGACTGGCGGTGGCAATATTACCAGAGTTATATACGGCAACGCTTAATGATGACGAATTAACGGTGATTCATTTGCAACAGCCGACATTAAGCCGCACGGTAGCTATGATGCGTAAACCCGCGCCATTGAGATCGCCGAAAACTGAACAATGTTTTCAGTTTCTTTTGCAGACATTTCACAACCAGATCAAACAGAACGCAGAGAGAATTATCTGAAAGAAATTGTTAAATAACGCTAACGTTATTTTGTATAAATAATAAGCGTTGGGCCGAAAGTTATTTCGACCCAACTTTATCGATCAACGTACAAACTTCCAAACGGATACCGGGATTTTATCGTAAAGCTTGTTCATCGTCAGCTCCGCTAAACGATGGTCTGCCGCCGAGTAAAACAATTCGAGTTCATCGTCGGAAAGTTCGTACTTATTTTTTTCAATAACACGTTCAAGTGTATCAATAGTGGTGCATTTTCTTAAACGCATCAAATAGTCGATTTTGTTCATCTTCGCCTTTTCATTTTTATCTGATGACTGCATATAAATTATTACTCAAGTCTTCATCAGGGTACAGATGTAGTCCCCTGAGAACATTCTGAATAGTCGCTTCTTGGTTTTCTGCCATTGGCGCAAGTCAGAATCGTTAATTCCATAATTACTGAACAGGGTGTAGGTATCATCCAGATACTCTTCAACCAGGTCACATAAATGGGTATCGTCCGGATACTTAATTTTAAAACTCATCACGAAAGACGCAATGTGTTCAATCAGTTCATTGAGCTGCAGGTTTACAGCCGAAGTCGGGTCGTTGACCCAGCCATGGTGACTGTCACCCAGTGTCGCAATTCCTTCATCGTACAACATTTCATTCAGGTAGCGTAACTGAGCGATATCGTGCCGCTTAGGCGAGTACTCATCCATATCATCCCCTCCGTAATGGTTTATTCGGTGTTGATAACACTCTGTGAGTAAACAACAAAACTTGGTGGCTTACAGAAAACGGCTCTCACTACAAACGCTATGAACTTACTAAAATTTCAAAGACCCTTACATAGGACAATGTCTTTGAACGGAGGTTTACTCAATTTATATACAGCCAGTAATTTAAATATAATTCATTTTCAGAAAGCTGTGCAAACGTATTACTCAAACTTACAATTCGTCGGCCGTCGTTCCTTTGTTCAATTCAATTATATCAAACTCCAAACCCTCAGGTTTTACATGGAATGTGACACTTTGCGTCATGAACTCTTCGGCATTAATGTCCAGGCAGCCATTGAAGACTGTCCAGCGGAAACGGTAAGTCATTGAATAATAGTTTTTGTCAATTTGTGTTATTGACACGATTTGCAAAGAACTCGGTTCATACTGCGCATTTTCTGAGAAATAACGTAAATCCCCAATTAACGGTGCTTCAATTTCAGATAAAGTGCCTTCAATTATCTGTTGCAGTACCTGAGG
>NZ_JAFMOZ010000062.1:0-5035 GCF_019049615.1 Rahnella sp. BCC 1045
GACCTTTTTCATTTTTGATAACTAACTCTTCCCACCAGGCCTGCTCAGCTTTAGAAAGATGAGCCATATCTTCTTGTCCCAAAATCATAGACCGTAATACGCCGAGTGTTAAATTCACACTGATGGCTTCAACGGATACATTAACGAGCCCATGATTCAAAAACCTTCCAAATAACTGGCGACCGCTCCAATTATTTTTAGCTTTATTAGATAGCCTCTCTACTATTTCTCTGGTAAGTTTTACATCTGAGTGATCAATTAATAGCCCATCAAAATCATGGTCGAAAATAGCAACTTTACCATTAGGCTTAACAACCCTAATAAGTTCTGACAATGTGGTATCAATGCTATCACAATGCATTAGTACTAACTTTGCACGAGCGGCATCAAATCTATTATCATCAAAATGAAGATGCTTACCGTCACCTTTTTCAAATCTAATACGAGACCCCTCTATTATCCGACTATTTGCTTCAGCAATCATAGCTTCACTTAAATCGACCCCGACGATCTCAGTTACGTCTGGATAAATTGACAGTAAATAGCGAACGTCATTCCCTGTCCCACACCCTAACTCAATAATGCTTTTATAATCCAGTGGCTCCAGCACTTCAGCTAATTTGCGATTGATTATTTCGTGATCAGGCAGACAATTTGCCTCATCCATAAAGTTAATAAACCACTTAGGATCATGTGTCATATCTACAGACGTAAATTTTCCTACAGAATCTATAGTATTTTTAACAGCTTTAGAAATAGCCATAATTGAATCCTTTCTGTTTTGAAATTAAAAAATGATAATACAATAACCAGACTATTGTTTTTTACTTCTTGAACGCTCTTCTTCCAGACGAAGATCTTGTGCTTTATAGTCAAGTGAAGCCCGTTTAACTGCTTCCTCCATTGACATTACTGGATGCAGATTTAAATGGTCAGATATATCCTTAACTCTTTTCTCTACACTACCACTTACAATATAGTATGGAGTTCCTATTTCATTTAATACTTCAATTAAACGCTTGTCGACCACATCGCGGAAATCAGTGTTCATGGGGCGATGACCGTCTTCTGTAATAGGTAACTCATGTGTAAGGTGGAAGAAAACGTCAAATGTATTTGCTACATGGAGTTTTAGAGAACGACTAAATTCTTTTAACATTCTAGCAAAGAAGGAAATATCATTTTCATACTTTGCATTATCTAAACTACCTACTGATGGATTGATTCCGTAAACTAACCTTGCTTCACCATACAACAACTCTTGTAAGGAAGACCCATCTGATACATAGTTATTACCCATTTTAATTTCCGATTTTAGTCGGCCTATATGGCGAGCAATCATTAGATGAAGAAACTCTTCAGGAGTTACTTCAGAGAGACGTTTACCAGGCATCAGTCCTGGCATGATTTCTCTTATGGCTTTTGAAAGAAGGCGGGGAACTCCTGTATAGTAAGCCAGCACCATCGCCGTAAAAGTTTTACCAGAAGAGTAAGTACCCGATATAGCAATTTTCATATTTTCACCCAGTATGTATTTATATCAAATTTTTATTGGAGGCAGAGCATGTGCAAATGTTATTTTGGCTTTTTTATTTCCAAGTGTTCCTAACACTTCGGCATTACGCCACTGCTTTCCATTTAATTCAATTATTTGACTTTTTGATATTAATGCTGTGACTTTATCATGATTTTTAATTTCTCCAGCATCTTCTGAAAAATGGGTTCTAATCATCCACAGCGTTGAGGTCTCACTGCGAGATAGTCCATCTAAAGAATATAGAAGGACTTGAGCAAGCTGTGCACAAGTAACAAATACATCTATATAGCTAACTTTTTCAGGAGTAATGGCTTGAGATTCTTCTTTACTAAGGATAAATTCGACCTGTGCGTCTGCCGTCAGATTAGCCATATCTAAACAAACTGCAGAAAGGGTATGTTTTTGTTCTTTATACCCAAGGCCATAGTAACGTTTTTTTATATTTGAATTATCCAAAATATTAATTTCTAACTTATTATTCTCCTTTCCGCAGGATGGGTGTTCAATTTGACAGACTGCCCGCATCAAACCTACTCGGCATTCATATGTAGATACTTTTCTTGAGGAATCATCAGCTTTTTCTACACTACGCCGTAACACAAGCGAAACAGGGATATCGTTCAGATCTTCCTGTGGTTTTGTACCAGCATGGATAGCAATCTCATTAACATGATTAGTATCCAGATCATCCATACTGAGACCTAAATGAAATGAAAGGTGTGTTTCTACCATTTGAATAGCAAGGACGAGCATATCAACAGTACTTAAATGCGGAGTAACATCCATACCTGCATTTTTAACTGACCAGTTCGACGGGTAAAAAAGTGAAACGGTTGCTTCTAAGCAACAATTATTTTCTCTTGGTTCAGGGGATGTCAGATTGGATACTTTATGCTCTGAACATCGGTAGCCTGAGGAAAAAAAACGATTCTCCGAGGGACCAAGTATTTCATCGACAGAAGAAAACTTTTTTTTAGAATTCATATCTTATCCTAATAGAAGTGACTTTTCATTTTTTGTAAATATATCAATAATATCGGAAATACAATGAATATCTGATAGTAATGAGTTACCCTCACCCAAAGGATCAAAACCAAATAGCATTTCCAACTCGATAAAAAGCATTGCGAGGCTTAAAGAATCAAGTCCAACCTCATCAAAATTAGCTTTAATATCTATATCCACTACGTCAACCGTTATCAATTCTGAGACTTTGTTGAGAACGCCATATTCAATTTTTTCTTGATTTAACATATTAGACCTCCATCCACGACTATTGATTGACCTGTTATAAAGCTCCCATGCGGTGAGATAAGAAATGACAACACATTTAGGATGTCTTTAAGTTCTGCATATCTTCCCAGAGGGGTGCGTTTAGCAATTTTCTCACGATTAATATCAGATACATTCTCTGAAAGCTTCGAGTCAAAAAGACCTGGGACAATAGAATTAACACGAATATTTAGCTTCCCCATTTCTCCGGCGAGACTTCGTGTAAAACCATCAAGCCCAGCTTTAGTTGCAGAATACACAGCAGTTCCGCGATAACCTCGGATCGCTCCTACAGAGGAAATATTTATAATACTACCGCTGGTTTTCTGTTTAGCCATTACACGCACACATGCTCTGGTGAGTTTGATGGGGCCAAGTAAATTTACCAACACCATTTCATCAATAGCTTCAAGAGATGTACTTAAAAAAAGACCTTGATATAAAACAGCACTATTATTTACCAGAAGATTTATTCCACCAAACCGAACAACTACCGACTTTATGAAAATAGACAACTCCCTTGGGTCTTTTAAATCAAGTTCATACCAATAAAATTGGTCAGGATATTTATTCTGATATTGGGAAATAAACCCGTTCTCATGTCTGCTGAATGTTGCAACTTTCCACCCTTCCAAAATCAACTTTTCCACAATCGCTTTTCCAAGACCACGACTGCCGCCACTAACAATTGCAACTTGTGCAGAAATCATGTTCATACGGTTGTTCCAGACCTGATCATTTTAAACCGTTCTGAGTGGAGATCAGATTGGGTAACCTCAATGACAACAGGAATTTTAAAAGGAGCTAAGTGCGTCTTGCAATGCTCTCTCACTCGAACTTTAAACAACCCAATATCTTCGTATTCCACGAGCTGGAAAGTAGCACGTATTACATATCCAGTGATATGACTAGGATAGCCACTAACACGAACAGCAGCGATATTTGGCATTGTCAAAAGTACATTCTCAACTTCATTTGGATAAACTTTTTCGCCTCCGACATTGATTATTTCTGATTTACGACCGAGAATTTGAACATAATCCCCATCAACAATAACAACATCCTGCGTGTTAAAATAACCATCTGAATCGATAGGTGAATCAGCATTTAGATATCCAAGCATTGCCATATTAGATTTAACCCATAAAATGTTGTCCAATATTTTGTAATCAAATCCACTTCCCCCTAGTTTCATCCAAAGAGACCCATTACCCTTCGATTTCGTTGGCATAATCCCTAATTCCGTTAGACCATATGTCTGTTTTAAGCGTACATGAGGCATAGTTATTTTTATAATATCTAACGTACGCTGCGGCATGGGTTCTGTACCATATGTGATTAGCTCTAATGAACTGGTATTATATTTTTCACAAACGTCAGAGAGTAAAATCATGTTTAGGAAGGTTGGAGTCGTAGGCAGTACTTGCACACGATGATTTTGTATTGCTTCAAAAACTGTTCTGGGGTTTCGTTCCGTTACTGTAACGAGTACCCCTCCATTAGATAGTGTATGAAGTAAAGTATTTATTCCCCCAATGTGATCCAAACTCAGAAAGGCAAGAATTATCTGAGGTCTCTTATTATCGGGATAACGAGCAATCATCTTGTGCACGTCGAGCAAAGATGCTTTGGGGCTCCCTGTTGTTCCTGAACTAAAAAGGACCAGGCCAGCATGATCACTCTCTATAATCTGGTGATAGAGTGGATGTTGCTCTATAGAATGGTTCTGAGCTGCTATTCTCCGCTTTATACTATATGGCGGCAAATGTGTTTCAGTATTAATAAATACCGTCCATTCAACATGTGCTATCTCATAATAGTCAGTTCGTTCTCCTTTAGCGTTCGGAGATAGGGGGATAACAATCACTCCACGTAAAAATAGCGCGAGCATTGCTGTTACCATATCTAAGGAGTATGCACCTTCTAAAGCAGCAACCGAGCCTTGATTTATACCATAGTTAGAAAATTCAGAATCCCATCGTTGAATACCATCAACAACATTTCGATACGTAAAACACTGGCCATTAATGATGAGGCATTTCGCGTCACCGAGTGTGTGCATAAATTCAATAAATTTCAGATTCATCGGAATCTCCTTTTCCATCCCAATTTACGTGTCAAAGACAAAGGTTAATAATTAGTGCTGTCTAGTTCCCTATTTATCTATTCTAAAACAGAGAGTTCACGCTAATATAAATTCCTATTTTCAGGCATCACCCTTAAGGG
>NZ_JAFMOZ010000061.1:0-4943 GCF_019049615.1 Rahnella sp. BCC 1045
AAACAGATGTGAGCACTATCACAATTACCTCTAAGTGAAAATAATATAAAGGCTCGCGGTTTTATTTTTCTTCCTTCAATTAACAATAAAAAAGATAAAGGTCTGATTATGCCAACTTTACTCTTATCCTCTTTATTTCCTTTAGTTTTTGTTATGGTTTTAGGCTGGCTGAGCGGGAAGCTCGGTTATATGAAACGGGACGATGCAACGGTATTAGCCACCGTGGTGATTCGTTTTGCTTTACCATTACATCTTTTTATCGGCGCATTACATACCGATCCTTCCAAAATACAGAATTTATCCTTTATGGCTGTGCTGGTGATTGGCCTGATGGGATCTTATCTTCTGACATTGTGCATCTCGCGGTTTCTGTTCCGGCACGACATAAAAACCAGCGCCATTCAGTCGCTGGTTTGTGCGTTTCCGGATATGGCGTATTTCGGCGCGCCGGTTCTGGCCGTGCTTATCGGGCCGGAAGGTTTTCTCGGCGTGCTGGTCGGCAACCTGATCACCAGCGTACTGATGATCCCGCTGACGATCGTTCTGATCCGCATGGGGGATAAAGACAGTGAACTGACCGGGCAGGGTAGTTTGGGCAAAATGATTCTGACCAATCTATTTAAAGCGGTGCGAAACCCGATTGTGTGGATCCCGGTTCTCGGGGTCATCATGAGTCTGGCGGGGATCAAAATCCCGGAACTGCTGTCATCTTCGGTTGAAATGATGGGGAAAACGGCAGGGGGGATTTCATTATTCGCGCTGGGGCTGTTGTTCTTCGGCGAACGTCCGACGCTAAATATCCATACGTTTACCAACATCGGGATGAAGAACCTCATTCAGCCCGCCATCATGGCCGCCGCCGGGATAGCATTTGGGCTGAGCCATACGCTGATGCAGCAGGTGGTGATTATCGGTGCCACGCCGTCGGCGATTGCCGCCGGAATGTTTGCGGTGCGCAGCGATACCTACGTGGAATCCGCGTCGTCTTCCATTCTCATCGGCACTGCACTCGGAATTGTGACGGAAGGGATCGTGATTTTTATGATGTCTTAGCGCGGGAAATGCAGTGACCTGAGCTGATAAAAAAGGCCCGCCATTTTCGGCGAGCCTTTTATTTTACTGCAATGCGATTACTTCACGCATTTAGCACATTGGTTTTGCTGAATCTGCTGGAAGAAGTCGTTGCCTTTGTCATCCACCAGAATGAACGCCGGGAAGTTTTCTACTTCAATTTTCCAGATGGCTTCCATCCCTAATTCAGGATATTCAACGCATTCCAGGCTCTTGATGCTTTGCTGAGCCAGAACCGCTGCCGGGCCGCCGATGCTGCCCAGATAGAAGCCGCCATGTTTGTGACACGCATCCGTAACTTGCTGGCTGCGGTTGCCTTTTGCCAGCATGATCATGCTGCCGCCGTTTGATTGCAGAAGATCTACGTAGGAATCCATACGGCCTGCGGTGGTCGGGCCGAGGGAACCGGACGCATAACCTTCTGGCGTTTTCGCCGGGCCTGCATAGTAAATCGGGTGATCTTTAACGTACTGTGGCAAACCTTCTCCGTTATCCAGACGCTCTTTCAGTTTGGCGTGCGCAATGTCACGGCCCACGATAATCGTACCGCTCAGGGAAAGGCGGGTTGATACCGGATATTCAGATAGCTGCGCGAGGATTTCTTTCATCGGACGGTTCAGGTCAACTTTAACGGCTTCGCCTTCGCCTGCATGACGCAATGATTCAGGGATATATTTGCCCGGATTGCTTTCCAGTTTCTCAATCCAGATACCGTCTTTGTTGATTTTCGCGCGGATGTTACGGTCAGCGGAGCAGGAAACGCCCATGCCTACCGGGCAGGAAGCGCCGTGGCGTGGCAGACGGACGACGCGGATGTCGTGAGCAAAGTATTTGCCACCGAACTGTGCGCCGAGGCCCAGATTGTTCGCTTCAACCAACAATTCCTGTTCGAGCTGTACGTCGCGGAACGCCTGACCGTGTTCGTTGCCTTCAGTTGGCAGGCCATCGTAGTAATGTGTTGACGCCAGTTTCACTGTTTTCAGCGTGGCTTCGGCAGAAGTACCGCCGATAACAAACGCGATATGGTACGGAGGGCAGGCCGCTGTACCCAGCGTGCGCATTTTCTCAACCAGATAACCTTTCAGTTTCGCCGGGGTGATCAGCGCTTTGGTTTCCTGATAAAGATAGGTTTTGTTCGCTGAACCACCGCCCTTGGCGATGCACAGGAATTTGTACTCGTCGCCATCGACGCTGTAGAGATCGATTTGCGCTGGCAGGTTGGTGCCGGTGTTCACTTCTTTGTACATATCCAGCGCAGCATTCTGGGAATAGCGCAGGTTATCTTCAATGAACGTGTTGTACACGCCCTGGGAAAGGCTGGCTTCGTCGTTGCCACCAGTCCAGACGCGCTGGCCTTTTTTGCCCATGATGATCGCGGTGCCGGTGTCCTGGCAGGTTGGCAGAATGCCTTTCGCGGCGATCTCTGAGTTTCTCAGGAACTGCAATGCCACGTACTTGTCGTTTTCGCTGGCTTCCGGATCATCCAGGATGGCGGCAACTTGTTGCTGATGTGCAGGACGCAGCATGAAAGAAGCATCGTGAAATGCGTGCTGAGCCAGCAGGGTAAGCGCTTCGGGCGCGACTTTTAAAACGTCTTCACCGTCAAACTGGCTGACAGAAACGTGCTCTTTGGTCAGCAGATAGTATTCGGTTTCGTCTTTGGAAACGGGGAAGGGATTCTGATAGTAGAAAGGTTTATTCGACATTGTTTTCTCACTTAATCCGTTATGGCCGCCACGGGTACAACGATTTTCAGGAAGAGTACGGGAAAATCACGGCGACGTTTCTATTCGTTCCGTATGTTGCCAGCCAAATACACAGGCTGGCAACGTGGTTTAACTGTTTTATTTCAGTAAATGCTCTGTTAATGCTTTGTGGGTGATTTTATGCGCACCCTCAGAACATCATCACCATCCACGGGTAGCCGATAACCAGTAATGCGACCAGGAAGATTGCACCGAAGATGGTGCCCAGACGCCAGTAGTCTTTGGTTGGCAGATAACCACTCCCGTAGTAAATCGGACTCGGGCCAGTGCCGTACGGTGTGATGATCCCCATAACACCCAGAGACGTCACCATCAGCAGACAGAACACCTGCATATTGATGCCCGGAATGGCAGCACCAATAGTCAGCATAGCCGGTAAAAGTGCGGTGGTGTGTGCGGTGGTGCTGGCAAAAAGATAGTGCAAGAGATAGAACGCCAGCAGCAGGGCGATAGTCGCCGCGCCCGGAGAAATGCCGCCCATCAACGCTGCGCCCTCTTTACCCAGCCAGGCAATGAAACCAGTACGGGACAGGCCGTCGGCCAGTGCAACCAGCGTGGCGAACCAGGCAAAGGTGTTCCAGGCCGGTTTGTTGCTGGTGATATCGTTCCAGTTCAGCACGCCGGTCCACAACATCAGAACCACGACCAGCAGGGCAGCCATTGCTGGCTCAATGAAGCTGGCGGCAAAAATCCACATCGCCAGCGCACAGCATACGAAGACCAGCAGCAGAATTTCGTGACGGGACATTCTGCCCAGTTTAGCCAGTTCAGAAGTCGCCCATTTTGGCACTTCGTCATTCACTTTGACTTCCGGCGGGTAGAACCAGTAGGCCAGCAGCGGCATTGTCAGCAGCAACAGCAAGCCGACTGGCAGGAACGCCATGAACCAGGTGCCCCAGGAAATGTTGATCCCGGTGACGCTGTTCACGATGCCCAGCGCCAGCAGGTTAGGTGCCAGTGCAGACAGGAACATCGAACTGGTGATACATGCCGCAGTGATCGCAACCCACATCAGATAAGAACCGATTTTACGCGCACTCGGGTCGTTAGGTTTTGAGCCGTACAGCGGGGGCAGGTTGGCAATGATCGGGTAGATCGTGCCGCCGCTGCGTGCGGTATTGGACGGTGTGAACGGCGCCAGCAGCAGGTCTGCGAAAGTGATGGCATAACCGAGCGTCAGGCTGCGGCGACCGAGATATTTCACCAGGATCAGCGCCAGACGGCGGCCAAACTGGGTCTTATCGTAGCCCGCGGCAAACATGAATGCCCCGAAGATTAACCAGACCGTGGAGTTACCAAAACCGCTGACTGCCCATTTAAAGGACTGTGCAGCCATTTTAAATTTCGGATCCGCCAGCTCTGCCGGGCTGAACAACAACCACTGGCTGAAGAGGGCGATAACCACGACGCCGGTCAGGCCGATAACGGCACCTGGCAACGGCTCGAAGATCAGGCCTACGATGACACCGACAAAAATGGCGAAGAAGTGCCATGCGTAGGGTTCAAGGCCATCAGGAGTAGGAACCAGCAGCAACAGAACCGCCACCAGCACGGGAAGTAACATAAAGATCCAGCGATTTTTCTTGCCGGATTCGGCTTTTTTCGCTGGCTCTTTCACCGCAGTTTTTGTTATTTCGCTCATAATATTTATCTTAGGTAGTTAGGAATATTGTGATGATGCTTAGGTAAAATGTCTTATGTATTTTTTTAGTTATTTTGCTTTTTTTAGTTATTTAACGTTGCCCGTTTCTTATTGAAAACCTGCCCCGTTATTATTATTTGTGTTTGGTAGATGTCATTCCCCTTAAGAGGGAGGAAATGTTTATATAATGCGTTTTCCCTATTTATTACTGTTGATCTTGATCAATAAAATACGGTGGCAGTTTAATTTTTAGAATGAATAAATGCCCTGAAGAGACGCTATTAAATCAAACTGCCGGGAAGGGGTGATGGGAGTATCTTTGCGGATGTAACCCTTGCATAAACAGAGGTATTCATAAATGAGAGTCATTCACATCTGTGAGCCTGACTGTAGGGATGCCTCTGGCCTTGCGGGCAGGCGAAATCTCTGATTTCTTGCGGGAAAGCCGGCCCCGGATGTAATAG
>NZ_JAFMOZ010000060.1:0-4567 GCF_019049615.1 Rahnella sp. BCC 1045
CAGGTAAGGGGGGGGCGGTAACGATAGATTCTTCTGGGGGGATCTCAACCTACGGCCCGATGGCATTTGCTATTCTGGGTCAAAGCATCGGCGGCGGCGGTGGTATTGGTGGGGCCACCCAGGCCGCCACGGCCAATGACAAAACGCCTAATTCGGTGATTGAAGCATCGATTGCTGTAGGGGGCGCGGACGCTGCCAATGGCTCAGGTGGAAAGGTTACCATCACCAACAATAATTCCGGAGAAGATATTTCCACGGCGGGTGATCTCAGTTTCGGGATATATGGGCAGTCGATTGCAAATGGTGGCGGGATTGGCGGGGAGTCCATGACGTCAAACGGAGTGGCCACCTCACTGCAATTAACTCTTGGAGATGCCAGTGATAAAGGGGATTCAGGTAAGGGCGGGGAAGTGGATATGACCAACGCTTCTCTTATAACGACTACTGGCGATAATGCCATTGGTATGTTCGGCCAGTCCGTTGGCGGCGGCGGTGGCCTGGCGGTGGTTACTGGGCAGGAGTTGGACAGCACAACGGGTCTGTCTTACTCCACGACTCAGTCGCTGGCTACGGGCTCGGTCGCCCCCCAAATAAATACTGCCACGCTTGGTAAAAATAATACCGGCGGAGATGTCAATCTGAATCTCAACACAGGGGGAGCTGTGAATACGAGCGGCATTAATGCTTTTGGTATTTTTGGCCAGTCTGTTGGTGGAGGAGGGGGCCTCATTGTTATCGACCCGAACAACCCTGTGACCGTTGCTGGGCTGGCTCCTGCAGTGGCTTCGTTATTGCCACCGAACCTGGATGATGCCGGTCAGGTGATCGTGACCACCCAGACAAATACCTCAATAACGACTTCAGGTGATGGTGCGGCCGGTATCGTGGCGCAGTCATTGGGCGGGGGCGGCGCGATGGTTAATGGCCTCAACGGGATTAATCTGATGAATGCCGTGCAGTTTTCGCCGGTGTCCAGATCGAATATCGGCAGTGGGAACGATATTACCGTAAACAACAGTTCGGACATTACCACGACGGGTGCCTATGCCCACGGGATCTTTGCTCAGGCGGCATCCGGCACCGGGGGAGCAATTGGACGAAGTGACGGTACCGGTACACTGTTTGGCGGCATGGCGACAAATATGGGCTGCAGCACGCCTATTGCCTTGGGAGGAAACTGCGGCGGGGCCGTCTCGGTCAACCTTCAGGCAGGGACAGTTGCGGTTTCTGGTTTGCACAGCTGGGGCGTAGCGTTGGAGTCTCAGAATGTCAGCTATACGGACAAGGATGTTGATGAGAGTTCGGCTACGGTCACTGTCAGCAGCGATGCCCGGGTCATCGCCAGCGGTCAGGCTGACGGAGCCATTCTGCTTAACTCATCGGGAACGAACAAGGTCACCAACTCAGGCGTCATAGACGGGAGCGGAAGCAAGGGGGGATATGCCATTTATCAGGGGGATTCAAAATATGTCCCTTATACCGTCATTAACGAAGCCGGCGGCATTATTGAAGGTAGCTTCGCCAGTAACTGTAAAGGAAACTGCAATGATACGGCGGCAGCGGACTCGCAGACGTTATCAGTGGCCGAAGCGGCTCCGCAAACCTCCTCAATCATCAACCAGGGCCTGATAGCATCGGGGGACATCGTGGATCTGAACGGCGGAACTCTGGAGAACAGCGGGATCCTGATGGTTCAGGGCACCAAAACCGGTGTCACGGTGCTTAACGGCGACTATAAGGGCGCGGGGAAAATCAGCTTCGATGCGGATTACAGCCACGGAACCGGCGACAGTTTAGCTGTAAGTGGCCAGGCTGATGTCAGCGGAACTGTCGACATTAACCCAGTCACCATGCATAAGACCCAGGTTGCGTTCCTCACCGCAGAGAAAGGCTTAACGCTGTCAGACAACGTGAGTGTGACAAGCTCCGAGCTGTTCACCACACAACTGGAGCAAAAAGCGAACACGCTGTACGCAACGCCTGAGGCGCACTTTTCTGAGAAAGCTGCGACGATGGATGCGGCAAGCCGGACGGTGGCTGATCATTTGCAGAGTCTGTTTGATGCTGGTGTAGATATGGATGACAGCTATACATCCCTGGCCAAAGTTGGGTCGCAGAGCGAATATAGCAAAGCGCTTCACAGTATCACGGGGCGGACACTGGGGAGTATCGGAGCCTTCCGTTTCCAAAGCAGCCGTGATTTTGTCAACAATCTCAATCAGGGTTGTGATAGGTCCAATATGGTAGAGGGCAACTGCACGTGGGGAAGAGTGCAGGCGAGTGGCGGACACCAGGAGGATACGCAGGGTAGCCTGGGCTACGATGCCACTGCTGTGACCTATGAGGTGGGGATAGAACATGCGATTACCGATCAGTTAACGGCGGGAGTAGCCATCGGCTATGAGCGCAGTAATTTTGAAGATGATGAGGGGCTCGGTAATATTGATGGCAACTCTGTCCTGCTGGGTACGGGCTTAACTTACGGGGTTGGGCCTTATACACTCTCCGGCGCGCTGGATGCCGCGTATGGCAGCTATCAAAGCAGCCGGGCTATTACGGTAGGCGATCAGCAAGCAAAAGCTGATGCGAACCCGGAGGTATGGAATGCGGGTCTGCATCTGAAAGCGAGTTACACCGAAAACATGGGTAAATCGTATATCCGTCCTTTTGTTGAATTACAAGGTGTCCAGGTTCACGGCTCCGGTTACACAGAGCATGGCAACAGTTCGTTTAATCTGGCGGTAGATGAGCAGAGCAAATTCTCGCTGAGCGAAGGCGCCGGTGTCGAATTTGGCAGACATGTGCCACTGCGCAATGGTGCCGAACTGAGCGTCTATGTGAACAGTGCTATCGAAACGACAGATGGCACCAATTGGGAAACTCGGGCAAAATTTGCTGACTCGCCCTCCAGCGATAAGTTTGATGTCGCTACGAATGTTCCGTCCACTTATGGTCGGTTTGGCGCTGGCGTGAAATTGACGAAATGGGACAATGTGGATTTAACGTTGAGCTACAATCCGGAAATTGGAAGTGGTTATCATTCAAATAACGCGATTGCCAGAGTAGACTGGAAGTTCTAAGGTCAGGATGAAAGGCTCAAGTATTCTTGAGCCTTTCATTATTGACGTCATCTTGAAGAAGTATGCAATTAAAAAATGTACATTAAGCATGTCCCCTCCGACCGGATAAGCCCATACAGAAAGAATTAGCAAAAAAAACCAATGCACAACATAAACTTAACATTTATTTACAGAGTTTTTACAGTGTAAAGATTGTTATTAATATGGCGGTGTGGATATAATTAATGCGTCAAGTGAGAAGAAGTTTTTATTTGACATGACAATTGCGATGTTAGTTATGGTGTATTCTCGTGAGTAATTTTTTACGCACACCAGGGAAGTAAATTATAACTGTTATTTCATAAATCATCCCCAGTAGGAAAAAATATTAGTCAACTACTGGGGATGATTATTTAATGAATGAGGCTTTACTTTTATTTCTCTGGATAAAAATCGACTTGAAACCGCATCAGCTCAAGCGTCTTACATATCATTGCATGAGCGCTTTCAAAGTTGGAGAGCTCTGCTAAATTCATCAACCGATTGTCGATCAATAGGGTTGCCATCCCATGGATAAGAGCCCAACTTACCGTCATTCTCATTGCATCTACTTTCTCTATCCTGTCTTCCTGTAAGATAAATGGAGATTCATTTTTTTGCAAAGTGCCAATCATTAGCGTCATGGTTTCAAAGATGACCTGCCGCAATTTATCATTATCCGTTTGAATCAGTTCGTTTCTGAACATCAATCCGAACATCGATGGATTTTCATGTGCAAATCCGATGTAGGCCGAGGCGAGCTTTTTTCGTCTGAGGATAGGATTTGGCTCATCATGTAAGGCCTTTTTTAAACAAACTTGCAGTTCAAGATATCCCATACTTGCCAGCTCGCTGAGCAAATTTGGTAAATTATGAAAATGATGTTTAGGGGCTGCATGAGAAACCCCCGCTTCACGGGCGATTGAACGCAAACCAAGACCTGCAATGCCACTCCGCTTGAGAATTCTTTCTGCTGCATCCAGCACTAACTCCGGAACATTTCCGCGGTGATATGGGTGATTTTCTATCTGGGACAAGCCTGACATATGAAGAAATCTGCCTGATTTTTGTTCAAAAAGGTAATGCTAATGGTAAACGAGATCCGGGGGATTTAACAGGGGCGAAAAATGCAAGAAAAAATTAGCGTGGTAGTAATGCAATTTGGTTATTATTGAATTCAAAGCAACAAATAAAAGCAATCGTGAGCCATAGAAAAATAACATACAGATACAGATTCTTCATTTCCATTCAAAAATAGGCATAGTGTCTACGGGATCGCCATAACAATCAAACTGTATCAAAGTAGCAGCATGCTGAATTATCACGTACAGGATGAAACTTCTTAGGTATTTTGATAGTCCAATTTTTTTTAATCTTAAAAGGGTATACTTACCCTCCCATAAATCAAAAATATATCCATACTCATATTCCAAAATCCAGTTATGGACGTGCAATTTACCTGGCATGAT
>NZ_JAFMOZ010000059.1:0-3614 GCF_019049615.1 Rahnella sp. BCC 1045
AAATTTCATATAC
This sequence comes from Rahnella sp. BCC 1045, assembly GCF_019049615.1. NCBI lineage: Bacteria > Pseudomonadati > Pseudomonadota > Gammaproteobacteria > Enterobacterales > Yersiniaceae > Rahnella > Rahnella sp. BCC 1045. The sequence continues at coordinate 14 of NZ_JAFMOZ010000059.1, forward strand.
CACTATGAATTGATTTTTTTGAAACGCTAAAAAATTAGCTGGTATAATATGGGAAAAAATCGACGAACAACAACTTCCATACTCAATATGGCGGTTGTTTTTTGCTATCTGTAACTAGGGAGCTTAACACAATGAAAGAAAAAAAGGAATACTATACTCCGGTACGACTGAATGATAGACAAGTAACTGTACTGGATATGTTGATCAATAATGGTACATGTCGTACACGCTCGGGTGCGATTCAATACCTAATAAATAAGCAACAAGCATTGGGCTAGATCTTAGCCCAAATTTTAACCTAAAAATTTGGGCCAAAAGTAACACAAAATCAAAGGAAGATAAAAATACATAATTAACAAGGAGTTAAAATGAAAATTACAGCATTCGAAAATAGATATGCATCTGATAATGATGCAGTTAAGGAAAAAGCAGCAGCTAAAGGACAGCGTGTTGCAAACACATTACATCAAGATATTGAATGGGCAGGGTTTGTTGAGGGTGTTATCAATAAAGATGAATGGAAAACATTCTCTGCAATCGACAAAGCTTCATATGATCAATGTAAGCAGGGATTCGATGGTTTTGTGTTTGGTGAAATGCAGCCAGGCAAGCCAAGGAGCAGCGAAAATGTTGTGGCATTCCATGCGATAGTACTTGACATTGATGGTGGAGCTACGGTTTCAGAAGTTCAGGAAGATCTGAGACAATTTGAATACGTTATGTACAGTTCAGGAGGCACGGGTATTAAAGAAGGGGATCGTTTCAGGGTTGTAATGCCTTTGCATAGTCCTTTGACACCTTACGAGTGGAAGTACTATGCAAGCTCATTAAATGAACGTTTCCCATACTCTGATCAGTCTTTTAGTAAGAGTCTACAGATCCAATACTTCCCAATGTTGAACACTGCTCATGTGGATAAATTCATTTATTATCATGGTGTTGGAAAATGGATCGACCCAGGGAATGATATTCAGTATGTGCCAGCACTTAGTTTAGAAACAATAGTCAGTACTACCACTTGGTCTGACTTAAATTTCACATCCGATGAGATGGGCGACTTAGCACAGGCGATCACAGAGCATTGCTGTAATCAGCTAGGCTATGAAGATCGCCGTATTCTTGCGAACCGCTTAAAGCTAGTCGGTATGGATTGGTTTACATCAAAAACAGTACTTGATGCAGTTGCACGTCCTGGAGCAACGAATACCAGTGAACAAATATGGAATGGGGCTGATGCAGCCTATGCACGAGTTGAAGGGCTTTATAAGAATGTGGCGAAAGGAATTCGAATTCCAGCCATCGAACGTCGCATTGTGCGTGCGGTACAGGTATTACCGCATGTTCAGGTTGATACACGGTACGATGGTGACTGGACTCTAGCAGAAGATGAATATTTGTCTGATTATGTCGAACAGATGGATTTCAGTTCTGGCGTTTCACTTCTTATCAGCTCTGTAGGTACGGGCAAGACGAAGTACTGGTCATCGCGTAAAAATATCAAGTTTGTTGCTCCGCTTACGAGCATTGTCGAGAGTATTAGTGATACTAACAACCTAACGAGAGGCAATGTTGGTACGTGGAACCAGATCGAAAGTATTATCAATACAAAGGATAAAAGTATCTTTAAGGATATGACATTAGTTGTCGATGAAGCTCACGGTTTGATATGCGACTATTCGTATAAAAGCAATCTAATCAATAGATTAATATCAACATTTGATGCATTTAAATCGGTAGTACTTATGTCAGGTACAGTTAAAGCAGAATACTTCAGCAGTATCAATTTCAGTAAAGTGTACCGCCTCCGTAAACCAAGCAAGGCACAGAAGAATCTTTATCCTATTTTTTGCACAAACAAAGATGCTTCGATTATCCAACATATCAATATGTTAACAAACAGAACTATCGTTCTTGTCAACGACAAGAAGTTTTGCAAAGTGGTGCAGAATCGAATTGATCGTAAGTCCCTAATTGTTAATGCAGATGTGAAAGATACTGATGAAATCAGTCGATTTTTCAAATCAGGCCAGATGAACGATTACGAAGTGATTATCGGTACTAACAGCATTGTTGAAGGGCTTAGTATCGAAGATAAACTTGATAGTGTTGATGTAGTCATTTGGGACGATTTAGACCCAGATCGTATAGAGCAATTCACGAATCGTTTTCGCAATGTCAATACCGCTAAAAATGTATGGTATTTCGTTGATAAACGCACTGTAGAAGACATTGAAGAGTACAACAGGGATACAGTCGTTCATGATGCCAAAGTACTGTGTGATTCGTTACAAAGCGGTTATGAAAGGATTCAGACTGAAGCATTACGACGCTCATTCATAAAGCAGTTCAGCGGAGATATGGCACAGGACATGGTGTACTTCCGTCATGGAAAATTTTATGTCAGTAGCACCAGCGTCGATTATGACTACTTCAGCTACCGTGCTCAGGTGAGCCGTAACGATTTCAATGTGTTCTCTCAGCGTTTACATGCATTTGGGTTTAACGTGTTCTTCCCACGAATGGAAGATGGTGATGTACAGTCAGCAGAGCAAATTCGTGAGGAAAAACGGATAATCGCTGAAGCGAATAAAAAAGAGCGAGATATGAAGCTAGATGCCTTGTCAGCCGACATTCAGAACAACTGTGTGCAATTAGGGCAATATGGCGATCTATATGATTCCACTCACGGTTCCGTACAAAAACTTGTCGTGAAAGGGATGGACTGGAAGGATGCTACAGCGGTCATTGAGGGTTATAAGCAAGATGAGTCATTTTTCGCACTTTGCCATGATGATGCAGATTTTACGCCAACAGGGGCAACAATTCGTGAGTTGATCTCAGATGAAGCACAAAAAGTGCTACATAAAAATGGTTTTATCACTTCCGCTGATGCTAATCGCATTGCTAATTTAGTAGTACAAAAAGTAGCGGCTGAGTATGCAGATGGCACCGAATTATTGTTGAAAACTCGCTCATGGGCCAGTGATGTAGAGAAGTGTAATGCTTCCCTATCTAATGATCTTAATAATAGAAATGACCAAGCATTACAGATTCAAGTGAAGCAGAATCGATCACGGGCAGTACTCAACCGCTATGTACGGATCGGAAAGTCCTGTACACAGCGGATCGGCGGCAAAGTTGAGAGTGGCTACCGCATAGAGGCATTATCCCGCACTGGTATATCATTTTCACAGCCAGTTTCTTACATGATGCCACGCAATCCTGCTATTGAAGAACTTAAAGATCCGTTAAAAAGGCTAAGAGGGTACTAAGCCCTGTGGCCCGGCCATTACAGAAAAGATTGAGTATCTAAGTTATATATCAAAACTTGCTAAGTGCGGCACGAAGCGAAGCTCAATTGTGTGGAACGAGCGGGCTATTGATAGACGAATTAGAATAATTATTAGAAAATGGGACTTAAGCATCTTTTGGGTTGCTTAATGACTAGTAGTCTTTGCTAGAGGTATCACAGCCCTACAAAATAAAAGTAACAAATATAAGATAAAGCTTAGAGTGTTTTTTATACGAAATTGAATGTTGATAACCTAAATCGAGATTATAATAAATCGAATAATTAGCTATTGTTGCTCTGTCTCTTATA
>NZ_JAFMOZ010000058.1:0-3547 GCF_019049615.1 Rahnella sp. BCC 1045
ATCTATGACAGTGGGAATTTCATAGACAAAATTGGTCTTGCTCGTAACATAATATCCATCCACATGGTGGATAAAAGTATGACGTCAATAAATGGTGGCACATTGAAGTCTATCGAGTCAGGTTATGATATATACCTTAAGGATAACGTAAAGCAATACATTGAAATAAAAAATAAAATTTCAGAATTCCTTATCGCTCAGTCAGATAAGGCATCCGACATTACAAAAAATATGTTTTCGACTTTCAAAACAAGTTTCTGGAGTATTATAACATTTTTTATTTCAGTCTTTCTTATTAAAATCATCACTTCTAATAGTTATAAAGGGACTGTAACTATAGAAACACTTGTTGTAACGCTTGTTTTTATTTTGTTTTCTGTAGTGTATTGGTACTTTACTAATAAAGAAGTGTTGGAAGAAAAGGAAAGATTACTTAGCCGATATGATACTATAAAAAATAGATATAAAGATCTTCTCAATGAAGATGATCTAAATAATATAATTAATACTGAAAAGCTAAAGAAAGACGACATTGTATATATAGAGTCTCGACGTGTCAGATTTTCATACATTTGGAATGGTTTTAATGTTGTTATTGCTGTCGTTGTTTTAGGTTTGTACTGCCTAGATAATAATAAGTCACAAGAAAATAAATTAGAAGAACAGCCAAAAGTTCAACAGCCACAGCCACAGCCACAGCCACAGCCACAGCCACAGCCACAGCCACAGCCACAAAATACCGACCGTAAAATACAAGGTCAAGGTATGACGGCAACTGAAATAAGAAAAACATCATAATATTCGTTGATGGTTTACCTTTCATTACATAATCAATATAATTCTATATTCACTACCCCGTACACATTTGTATATTACGTAGGCATTATGAATGGATGGTTATCATTATGGTAATAAGTAAATGGTAGTGAAATTCAACAAATATCTTCTGAGCCTTTTATTGGAACAAAGTACTAACATTTTGCAGCGATACTGACTCCTACAACTAACCTTGCACACCCCAAACGGCCCACTTTCGCAAGTACTGCAATAATTCAGCATCAAATACGCCTGATACGATAACTCTCGGACAGTACTTCATGATGTTCTTCAGCACTACCGGAAAGCTATTTCTATAGAATTGAGAGCTAAAATAGCTTTTATCGATTTTAACCACTTCAAAAATAGTACTAACGCCAGTTTGTACATTCACATTCCCAATACTTAGATAATTAAGGAAAAGTGCATTGCTTCCATGTAAAAGTGATTTCAGGTCTGGATTCGTTAACCCCTATTCAATCTTTGGAAAAGCTTCTGGAATCTGTAAATTAATGTATGGCATTGAGTGTAGAAGTACTCGAATGTATGCATCATGCCTCAAATCAATGCGGTGCTCTGATCGATATTGAGAGAACAAAATAGTTTATTTTCAAGGAAAAACTCTTCTTCATTTCTAATGAAATTTATTAAATCAATTAGATAAACTCTTTTTTCGTGGATAGACCAGCCTTGCATTATCTCCGCTGGTGCTGGATTAAGCACGTTAAAACCGTTTTCCTGAAATTTAGTCAATACTTCTACCCCTAACAACTTCTGATCTGTGCTCATTACAGGTTGTGCAAAGTATTGAGTAATCATCTCTCGCTATCCTGACTTTTAATGTACTGATGTTTGATTATACCAAGCAGGTCAGCTACAAACTAATGCGGATAAAAAACACTCTACTTTTGATATGTGTATGTAATCCCTTAAATTTTTAGGTTCGATAATGGTTGGGCTGGGGTTTGATTCTTTGAAACGTTGAAGTGCAGTAATCTTAGTTGCAGAGATACTCAACTTATTAAACTCATGAAAATATTATTTCAATTATTTTATGCAACATATGTGAACAACATAGCTAAAAACCTACCATACTAAATCATAACTTAATTAACCCCTGTATCATAGGGGTTTAATTATTTCATATTGGTCAAAAATATTTTTCTGTAAAATACCCGCACCTACCATTTTATGAAGTACCATCTCTTTAATTGAACCATCAACTAAATGCAAATTATTCACTTCACTATCATTGTTGGATAATAATTCAAATAGCTCAGGTAAAATCGCAAACTCTTCTTTAGACTGAAACTCATTGAGCAAATTAATATTAATTTGCAAAGTGGGGATTATTTTTTTAAACTCATTCTCAATATCTTTAGAGAGATGCGTATTAATATAATCATCTATAAAACCATCAAAATCATGAGCATATTTTTCCTTAAGTAATTTAATATCCTTAGTCACACCATCGAGATCACTAGAGAATGGACGGTTATGCTTGATGCTAAAATCAAAATAGTTAAGATCTGAAATTTTCTGTGCAATATAAAACAAACTGTTTAAACTATACCGTTTTTTGTCTTGCAAATATTTAAATGCATATATAACTAGTAAATGCTTAACATTAATAACATTTTTTTTATCTGCAAAACTCTCTTTAGTTACTGGAGCATATAAAACTATATCAACCGATTCAAGATCTGAAAAAATATCTTTAATCATAGACTCAACACGAGACCATTCTAACCCACCATTCCCACACCCTAATGGTGGAATAGATATAGATTTAATATCCCTACTAATGATTTCTATTTTTAATCGTTCTAGTCCTTGTAAAATAAAGTTGTATTGTGATTTTTTCCTCCAACTATCCTTGGTTGGAAAATTCACAATTAACTTTTGCTTTTCATTCACTATGAGAATATCACCAATCTTAAATGTACCTGCTCTGCAAGCATCTTGATATACTTTAAGATTATTAGGGAACATTTCCTTAAACTGATAGGCTATTCCTTTCCCCATAATCCCCTGACAGTTGACTGCATTGACTAAGGCAACTGTCTGAGATTGAAGAAGATCACCACTTTCATATCGAATCATTGTGTTAGCACATAGCTGGGTTAATGTTCACAAATTTAGACACATTCGATGCTTTTAGCAACCCTTCAACATGTTTTTTTGACTTGTCGTTATTAACATAAAATGATGCAAAGTCTTTTGCTTCAACAGTTTTAGGAGACAAACATTCTGCCATGCAAACCGACTTACATTCGGTATTTCTATAATCCCGTTGATTCATTAACTCCCAGTTTATTGCAGCAAACCCACTGTCATAATCCATTAACTGCAAACCTGTTGAAGCTAATGGATGCTGTGGGATGATTTTCCAACTATTTTGTCTTGCAAAATTTCGGTGAACCGCTATAAGACAAAATATCTTATCCTTGTGATCATTCTTAACTCTGCCGTCGAAAGGGTTGTTGGCAAAGAAATGAAAAGGAACCATAGTTTCTAATGTTTGAGCCCCACGCCCTCGAATAATTTCTCCATCAGCGACATCAACAAAATCATTACCTAACGATGCTCTGGAACGTAACCCACTAGAAATAATATTATCAAGGTTATCAATACAAGTGAGATGATACAAAAATGATTGATTTTGAATCATAGTTTGAAATGCCATTTGTTATCCTTTACTTAAGTCCATACTTGTGGATGTTTTCAATTC
>NZ_JAFMOZ010000057.1:0-3475 GCF_019049615.1 Rahnella sp. BCC 1045
CTATAAAATCTTTTTTTTGACTTTAAAAAAATGGGATGCAATTCCCTATACGCATCCCAAAGAGTTACCAGGGCAAAACCGTTCTACGGACAAAAGCATCTTTCCATTGTAATAATAAACCACACACCTTTAACAAAAGTTAAACAAAATGAGGTTAAATATAAATTTTATCGATGCAAAGTCATTAGATTTCTTAACTAAAAAATGCATTCATCAAAATTACACATCAACTGGAAATTTCATCCCAGCGGGCATGGTTGATGTGGATTTTCCATCTACTTACTTAAGCTAAATCAGGGGGTATTCACGTTATCTTCGTTTGTATTGTCATAATTGCGATCCTGTTAACAAATTGCTATTTATGTGGCGTATTGTGTTAAGTTTCTCTCAAGTTCATCTTCTTTTCGCCGAAATATAATGTAGCTATCCATTTTATTACTGTGGATCCATATTCACATTTACCGTCGGAAAATTAGGGTGTATTCATGGTGAAGTTCACGCGTTCAATAGCATTCAAGTTCAGCGCTGTATCTGCGGCAACATTGGCGGTTATTGTGTTATGCCTTACAGTAATTGGCTCATTAAACGTGAGGTATCAGGCAGTTACTCAGTTTGAATCATCAAGCCACGCAAGGATCATTCAGGCCGATGAATCCCTCGATTCCATGTTTAAAGAGGTCGAGCAGAACGTCACTTACTTATCAAAATCAAACGAACTCAGAGCCGCAGATCAGACCTTAACGACCTATTTTAACGGCGCAGGTTGGATGACCCCGGATAAAAACGGCGAAGCAGAACAGGCTATTTATCGGTTACTTAAAAATTTTGGCGATTCCCATCCCAATATGCGTTATCTAGATATTGGTACTAAATGGGGGGGGTATGTGCAGTGGCCAATAGAAAGCCTTAATGGTGCACGCTACGATCCTCGCGTACGACCTTGGTACAAACTGGCCATGACGACCCCTGACAACATAGTAAGACCCGCACCTTATACCAGCGCAGCAGGTGATGGTGGCGCAATTATCCCTTTTGCTCGGGTAGTTAAAAATACTCAAGGGGAAACTATTGGAGTTCTTGAAGGTGATATTTCATTAACTAACTTTGCGCGCCTAACAAAAGGAATAAAATTCGGAGACTCTGGCTATCTGATGGTCACTGACGCAAGTCATAAAATTCTTATAAATCCGAAAAACCCCAATGAAGAGTTTAAGTCCATGCAAGAAATTGGGGGCGATTATAACAAAATGGCGGCTGTTAAGCAGGGGCTTTTATCCGTATATTTAGGTAACGAAAAATATCGTGTTTTTGTTTACACCTCTCAGAAAAATAATTGGAAATATTACGCTTTAATGCCAGAATCGGAAATGATGGCTGCTGCAAACGCTCTTACAAGAATGCTAATTGCAGCGGGTATAATTGTTTTATTTTTGGCGGTATTTATATTAATTTTCATGGGGCAGCGGATGGTCAAACCAATTCGTACTTTAGCTGATCTTATGCATGAAATTTCTGCCGGTGATGGCGATATGACTCGCCGTTTACCGGCTACCAGCAAAGATGAAATAGGTATGCTAGCTGTAGGGTTCAACACTTTTGTTGAAAATCAGCAGCGTATCCTTCTCGATGTAATGACGAGTAGTCAACATCTTAAACTTGCCGCAGCGGAAGTTTCTGCGGGCAATCAGGATTTGTCATCCCGAACTGAACTGCAAGCATCTTCGATCCAACAAACGGCTGCCACAATGGAACAACTGTCGAGTACGGTACGCGGGACCGCAGATAGGTCACGGGCGGTTAATTCCGTTGCAGAAAATGCAGTTGAGGTCGCCCAACGCGGAAACGCGGCCGTTTCAAGCGCAGCGAAGACAATGAATACGGCAGTTGAACAGTCAGGCCGTATTATTGGCATTGTCGGCATGATAGAAAGTATTGCTTTCCAAACCAACATACTTGCCCTGAATGCGGCTGTGGAATCCGCACGGGCCGGTGAAAGTGGACGAGGGTTTGCTGTGGTGGCATCAGAGGTGCGTAACCTGGCGCAGCGCTCAACTAACGCGGCTAAAGAAATAAAGATTTTACTCGACTCTTCCGTTGAAAACGTTGTTGCCGGTGCACAGCAGGTGAATTTAGCCGGAAAAACTATTTCTGAGCTCACAGAGGCGATTTCAGATGTAGCAACAATTACTCATGAAATTTCAAGCTCGGCACAGGAACAAAGCCAGGCCATAAAGGAAATAAATCAGTCAGTTGCGTTGATGGAACAGTCTACCCAGCAAAATGCCACGCTAGTTCAGGAGATCTCTGCAGCTTCAGAATCGCTCAGTGCCCAAGGTAGAGCATTACATGCGACTGTTGGCTTCTTCAAATTACATTAACAGTATGCTCTGATCCGACGCACGATACTTCATCCAACTCTTACCCCGTGAGGATACGCACGGGGTATGCCTATTGATTTTCCTTACTTATTTATAGAGTTATCGAATAACGTATGTATTAGACATTGATAATTAAGTTCTCTCACTGCACAATTTTTCTTTGATGAGTAGGTTTAACTGTGTTTATTATTTAATAATGTTCATTGGTTGACGTCATTTTCATTTATACCTACCATATTATAAATACGTTCCACTATTCAATTAAATATGTGTTTTTTATTATTGCGAAATAATTTGGTGTCATTAAAATACCTTTTGTTATTAACGTTTAGTAAGAATAAGCTACTCCCATTCCCTTTGACATGCTGCACGATGCTGTAAAAATAACGTAGCAATATGGACACCTAAATCTTTACACTGTAAAGTAGCAACTAGTTTGTTCATGGAGTCATTTTATGCTTACGAAGTTTAACTTAAGGCGAGGGTACGTGGCGTTCTGTTTAAGCGGAGGGTTATCGTTAATCTGTCTCTCTGTCTTCCTGTTTTTTAAGTACAAAGACGATGCAACCTCACTACAAGTGACCAGCATACTGATATGCTTTGAATCTGGAATTATTTTTCTTATATCCTGTTGTTTAATAAAACTAAAATCAAAGCTTAACACACAAAAAACGCTTGAATTGAGTCGCCCTAAAGTATTCAAGCCTACTTTAGGGTTTGAATTAGTCAGAGATGACATTGGGAAGTATGTTGGTATCGATTGCGATCATGACATCATCATTGTTCTGCACCTAAGCGAATCTATATACGATGCGAGAAATTTATCGGACTTACTCAGTTACGAATGTAAAGACAGCACTGTTATTTTTCGGTTTGATGATGCGCACATCCCGATTTTCTCGATCTCTGCAAATAATACAGAGGAAAGTCAGAGTTTTTGCCAGAATTTGGACCGGTATCTTAACTCTTCGGGCTATAGAGGCGTCGTTGCCTTGTAATACTACATTTACGCGTGAATAATATGTATATAATTATTTTTATTCCACGCAATGATTTGATATTACCTTTAAGGATGAACATGTACAGTATTTTTTAAG